>CANJLU010000022.1 GCA_947475085.1 Coxiellaceae bacterium | reverse complement strand
TTACCTCTGCCCCCAGCATGTACCTGTGCTTTGACCATCCATGCATTTCCACCTAACGCTTCGGCAGCAGCCAAGGCCTCTTCGACTGTGCTAGCGGGTTTACCTAGAGGGACGGGTAATCCATATTCGCTAAATAGTTCTTTACCTTGGTATTCGTGTAGATTCATGGATTTTTTTTCTCCTAATTATTTCACTCTTCGCACTTGAATTTTTGTCTGTGCTGCTGCTCAACTCGCAATCCTCATGTATAAATATACACTCCGGTTGCTCATTCTCGCAGCACCTTGTCAAAAATCCCATTGCTGTGAGTTTACTTTTTTAAAAAAATATAACTGGCACATCATTAACGATAATATGTGCTACGTTCATTTAAACATCGATCAATAAACGGGATGGATCTTCAAGTAACTCTTTAATGGTTTTTAAAAAGCTTACTGATTCTTTGCCGTCAATAATACGATGATCATAGGATAATGCAACATACATCATCGGTCTGATGACCACGTGGCCGTTTTCGGCTATGGGTCGCTCCTCTATTTTATTCATGCCCAGTATCGCACTCTGCGGCGGATTAATGATCGGTGTGGCTAATAGCGAACCGAAAACGCCGCCATTGGTTATGGTGAAGGTACCGCCGGTCATGTCTTCAATAGCGATCTGATTTTCTTTGGCTTTACGTCCATAGTTGGTAATGGTTTTTTCTATTTCGGCAAACGATAAACGATCGGCATCGCGTAAAATAGGCACCACTAGACCGCGATCGGTGGAGACGGCAATACCGATATCAAAGTAACTATGATAAACCACATCGTTGCCATCAATGGATGCATTCACTGCCGGAAAACGTTTTAAGGCTTCGATAACCGCCTTAGTAAAAAAGGACATAAAGCCCAAACGTGTGCCGTGTCTTTTTTCAAAGCCATCTTTATAAAGGCTACGTAGTTCCATGACTTTTTGTAAATTAATTTCATTAAAAGTCGTTAAAATAGCCGCATTATGCTGTGCGGCTACGAGTCGCTCAGCAATACGCGCACGTAAACGTGTCATAGGCACACGTTTTTCCAAGCGCTCGCTGCTAGCATGCGTAGTCGATGCAGATATGTCGGAGATACGACTGGAAAGATTCGGTGTGGGTACTGCCGAGGACTGTGCTTGTTGCAAGACATCGGCTCGTGTCACACGACCCGATTTGCCACTACCTTGAATATTTTCTAGAGGTAAATCTTGTTCAGCCGCGCTGCGTCTCGCTGCAGGGCCGGCCAAATTGGCGCCGCTATCTGTGCTTTTAGTTTTTTCTGCGACAGGTGTTGCGGCCGATGGAGATACAGAGGGTTTCTCAGTTTTCATACTGGCTTCCTTATCAGTGTCTAGATGCGCTAAAATTTCACCCGCTTTAACCACAGTTCCTGCTTGTTTTAAGATTTCGCCCATCACGCCGTCGGCGGGTGCCGGTACTTCTAAAACAACTTTGTCGGTTTCCAGATCGACTAAATTATCATCCCGTTTAACCTTTTCACCGGGCTTTTTATGCCAGGTGACGATGGTCGCATCAGCAACCGACTCAGGTAACATCGGAACTTTGACTTCTATACTACTCATTTCTGGATTCCTCTCATTAAAATTAACTCAGCTTTAGGTTAAAGCTTCTTTAACCAAGGTTTGTTGTTCTTCTGCGTGCACTAAAGGTGAACCCACCGCGGGGGCTGCGGAAGCGGGTCTACCGACATAACGCAAGGTTTGAGTTTTTGCTAGACACGAAACAAGGTGATGTTGGATACCATACCACGCCCCTTGATTTTTAGATTCTTCTTGGCACCACACGATATCTTTTACTTTAGCGTAACGTTTTAGTTCAGCACTTAGCTCACTGTCTGGAAATGGATACAGTTGCTCAATGCGTATCAGTGCAATATCTTCACGTTTTTGTGCGCGACGTTGTTCGAGTAAATCATAATAGACCTTACCACTACATAAAACGACACGTTTTACTTTTTTGATATCGATTTCGCTATCGGGAATAATAGATTGCCAAGCACCGCTGCTTAATTCTTGCAAAGTCGATACGGCTAATTTATGTCGTAGCAAACTTTTTGGTGTCATCAGGATTAAAGGTTTTCGATACGGTCGTAACATTTGTCGTCGTAAACAATGGAAAATCTGCGCTGGTGTACTAGGCACACAGACTTGCATGTTGTCTTGCGCGCAGAGTTGTAAGAAACGTTCTAAACGCGCTGAGGTATGTTCAGGTCCCGAACCTTCATAACCATGCGGCAGAAATAAAACTAAACCACACAGTCTGCCCCATTTTTGTTCCGAGGAGCTTAAGAACTGATCAATCACCACCTGCGCGCCGTTAACAAAATCACCGTATTGCGCTTCCCAAATCACTAAACTAGTCGGGTTGGAAATAGCATAACCATATTCAAACCCCATCACCGCAGCTTCCGAAAGTATCGAATCAATCACGGTAAACGCATTTGGGTTTTTAGCCAGCTGCGCTAACGGCACGATAGTTTGATTGGTATTAAAATCATGTAGCACGGCATGGCGATGGAAAAAGGTTCCGCGTTCACTGTCTTGACCGGACAAACGCACTTCGTAATCTTCTTGCAATAACGTAGCGTAGGCCATGGTTTCAGCATAACCCCAATTCAATGGTAATTCACCGGCGGTCATTTTACGTCGATCTTGCATAATTTTAGCGACTTGTGCTTGCAATACAAAACCTGCTGGCAAGGTTTCTATTTGCGACGCTAATTTTTTAAGTAGATTTAAATCTACTGCGGTATTCGCCGGTGACCGCCAATCTTGATAGCGATAAGGACGCCAATCGATACGATAGGGATTCTCATAATCACTGGTAAGACGTTGCACAACGGGTTGGCCATTATCTAAACGATTTCTGTATTCATCGGACCATTGTTGAACTTCTTCGGCAGTTACTAAACCTAGTCTAATTAAGACATCGGCATACTGTTGCTTCGCGGTCGGTAATTGTTTAATGGTTTGGTAGATTAACGGTTGTGTCGCAGCTGGCTCATCGGCTTCATTATGGCCGTGACGGCGATAACAGACTAAATCAATCACCACATCTTTTTTAAAGGTCTGTCGAAAATCAAACGCAAGCTGTAAAGTAAATAATACTGCTTCTGGATCGTCACCGTTAACATGAAAAATGGGTGCATCAACAATTTTAGCCGGATCGGTACAATACCAACTGGAACGCGCATTTTGCGGATCGGTGGTAAAACCGAGTTGATTATTCAGGACTATATGTAAGGTCCCGCCGGTACCATAAGCTTCGGTTTGCGATAACTCAAAATTTTCCATTACGATGCCCTGACCCGAAAAAGCTGCATCACCATGAATCAATAAAGGTAATACCTGTTTTCTACTGCTATCTTGACGACGCTCTTGACGTGAACGTACCGAGCCTTCCACCACAGGATTAACTATTTCTAGATGCGAAGGATTAAACGCCATGGCAACATGCATCACACCATGGTCAGTCTTTATATCGGCAGCAAAACCTTTATGATATTTGACATCGCCGGAACGATTTTCTTGCGTTAATTTACCAGCAAATTCTTCGAATAATTTAGCCGGCGATTTTCCTAAAATATTAATCAGTACATTTAATCTGCCACGGTGAGCCATACCGATGACAATTTCTTGCACCGCAGCGGCGCTGGCATGCGCGACTAATGCTTCGAGCAGAGGAATTAAACTGTCACCGCCTTCTAAAGAAAAACGCTTTTGTGCAACAAATTTATTACCCAAAAATTTTTCTAAACCGTCCGCGTAAATTAAACCCTTTAAAATAGTTTTTTTAACTTGCGCTGAGAAATTGGGTGTGCCGGCGACCGTTTCAATACGTTCTTGCAGCCAAGAACGTTGTGCATGATCGGTAATATGTTCATATTCAAAGCCTATGCTGCGGCAATAAATCTTTTTAAGCTGCATCAGTAAACTTTCAGCAGTCACACTTTGCAATCCGAGTAAGCCATTGAGATTAACGATGCGCGTTAAATCTTGTAAGCTAATATCATGGTTTTCTAGACTTAAATCGACAATCTCTCGTTTTGGCGCTAATGCTAGGGGATCCAAATGCGCTTGATAATGTCCATAACGGCGATAGGCATCAATTAATCCCAGTAACTTATACTGTAAATCGCTGGCCTGATGCGTGACTCTTTTTTCGGCTGGACGCTGCGCGAGTTCTGTGAAATAAGTACGAATATCGGCATGCGAGACATCATTTTCTTTATCACTCAGTTGACCAAAATAGGTTTGCCATTCGGCACTGAGTTGACTCGGGTCGTGCAAATATTGCTCATAGAGAGTTTCTAAATAAGTGCCGTTTCCACTAAATAAATAGGAGTTTTGTTGTAAGGCCTGTGCCGATTTTAATTGCTCAGTCATGATGATTGAATTTTACCCTCAAAAATTTCATACTTCTTCTTTTAAAAGCTCTGAACGTATATGACCTATTGCCTTAGCCGGGTTAAGGCCCTTTGGGCAGACCGTGGTACAATTCATAATAGTCCGACAACGAAATAAACTAAATAGATCATTTAATTCCGCTAAACGCTGTTCTTTAGCATCATCGCGATTATCCACCAAAAAGCGACAGAGCCACAATAAAGCTGCTGGCCCCAAAAACTTATCTGGATTCCACCAGTACGAAGGACAAGCACTGGTGCAACAAGCACATAAAATACACTCATAAAGTCCGTCTAATTTTTCGCGCTGCTCGGGCGATTGTAAACGTTCTTTGGCGGGCGGTTCTTTATCATTGATGAGATACGGTTGCGCTTTTTCGTATTGACGAATAAAGGGTTCCATGTCCACCACTAAATCACGGATCACCGGCAAGCCTGGCAAGGGTCTTAAAACGATCGGTGAACGCAAAGATGAAACCTGCGTGATACAGGCCAAACCATTTTTACCATTAATATTCATGCCATCCGATCCACAGACGCCTTCGCGGCACGAACGACGAAAACTCAAGCTTTGATCGTGCTCTTTCAAACATTCCAAAGCTTCCAATAACATCATGTCTTTACCGGGCGCGATCTCCAGCGTGTAATCCTGCATATAAGGCTTTTTGTCAATCTCAGGATCATATCGATAAATAGAAAATTGCATAATTTAGCCTAATAAATAAACCTATATAATAGAGTCAAATTAAAAATAGTGTTGTCATTCTGAGCACGTAGCGCTTATTCGTCATTGGAGCACCGTAGGTGCGCGGCAATCTCTGGATGGCCGCGCTCATTACATTCGCTCGCCATGACGGTGATCTTTTTATGTTGCATCAATAAGAACGTTCTTTAAGTTCCATTGGCGGTACAGTCTTAGGTCTCCGATTCACTGCTCTAAACCCTATAGTATCCGCTTCAGAAAAGTATAGTAAATGCTTTAACCAATTTTCATCATCGCGTTTGGGGAAATCTTCACGACTATGCGCACCACGACTTTCTTCGCGCGTTAATGCCGAGACTGCTGAAGCATAGGCCACTTCCATTAAGTTATCGAGCTCTAAGGCTTCCACACGCGCGGTATTAAACACTTGGCTATGATCAGTTAACACGGCGTGCCTTAAACGTTCTTGCAATTGCTTTAATTTGACTAAGCCTTCTTCCATGTACTTCGCGGTACGAAATACACCAAAATCGGTTTGCATCACTTTTTGCATGGCATGCCGAATCTCAACTAGACTTTCACCGTGTTTGGATTGCTCCCAACGGTTTAATCGGCTCAAAGCCACATCTAAATCATCCTGGGTAATATTGAGTAACGGTAAATCATCCTGAATTAAAGATTCACCGACATGTAAACCGGCTGAACGACCAAACACAATTAAATCAAGCAACGAGTTGCCACCCAATCGATTCGCACCATGCACAGAAACACAAGCACATTCACCCGCAGCATAGAGGCCTTCAACCACTTGATCCTGGCCTTCGATATCAATCGTTAT
Organism: Coxiellaceae bacterium; assembly: GCA_947475085.1. Taxonomy (GTDB): domain Bacteria; phylum Pseudomonadota; class Gammaproteobacteria; order Diplorickettsiales; family Diplorickettsiaceae; genus Aquirickettsiella. The sequence goes on along the minus strand of CANJLU010000022.1, from coordinate 12,427 downwards.
CACTTGACCATGAACATTGGTAGGAATTCCACCCATCATATAATGACAGGTAGGAACGACCGGTATCGGTGTAGTAATGGGATCCACATGCGCAAACGTCAAGGCCAATTCCCGAATTCCAGGTAAACGTTTTTTAATGATATCTGCGCCGAGATGATCCAGTTTTAATTTTAAATAATCGATCCCTTCTGGATTAAATCCGTTTCCGGCACGTAATTCTAAAGCCATGGCGCGTGCGACTACATCACGCGAAGCCAAGTCTTTCGCGTGCGGCGCATAACGTTCCATAAAACGTTCGCCGTTTTTATTAATGAGATATCCACCTTCGCCGCGACAACCTTCAGTAACTAATACCCCAGCACCGGCAATACCGGTCGGATGAAATTGCCACATTTCCATATCTTGAACCGGAAAACCCGCGCGTAAGGCCATACCAATACCATCACCGGTATTGATCATCGCATTGGTTGTCGATTGAAAAATTCGCCCTGCACCACCCGTCGCTAAAATGGTGGCACGACTATGAAATAAAACTACTTCACCGGTTTCGATGCATAACGCAGTCAATCCAGCGACTTGACCTTGCGGTGTTTTTACCAAATCAATAGCGTACCATTCATTGAAAAAATGCGTCTTAGCTTTTAGGTTTTGCTGATACAAGGTGTGTAGTAAGGCGTGACCGGTTCTATCTGCAGCGGCACAAGTACGCGCTGCTTGATCACCACCAAAATTTTTGGATTGACCGCCAAAGGGACGCTGATAAATTTTTCCTGAGTCCATACGCGAAAACGGCAAACCCATATGTTCCAACTCATACACCGCTTCGGGGCCGGTTTTGCACATGTATTCAATACTATCTTGATCACCTAAGTAATCGGAACCTTTAACGGTATCGTACATATGCCAGCGCCAATCATCTTCATGTGCATTACCTAAGGCACAAGTAATACCGCCCTGCGCGGAAACCGTGTGCGAACGTGTCGGGAATACCTTAGAAATCAGTGCGACTTTCTGACCCGAATGCGCTAATTGCAAAGCTGCTCGCATACCCGCGCCACCGGCACCAACGATCACTGCATCAAATAGGTAGGTCGGTAAGGCCATAAATTAGTTGCCCCAGAAAATAACTAAACCCCAGATAAAATAGAGGAATAGTGCAATGATAATGATGAGTTGACTGATTAAACGTAAACTCGCTGATTTAATGTAGTCCGTCACTATCGTCCACATGCCAATCCAAGCATGCCAAAATAAACTTAATAAAAATAAGCTACTGAACAACCGCATACCGAGATGACTGAATAAACTCTGCCAGGTCACATAATCTAGAGGCTGATGGCACAGAATGAACGCCAATAAAAAAATAATATAGGTAGCCAAAATAACCGACGTAGTTCGCTGGATTAACCAATCGCGCATGCCGTTACCGCTCAGACTGGTTACATTGGTTAATTTTTTTACCATAAATAAATTCCCATCACACCCGTCACACCTATCGCCAGCACAATAACCAAACCGGCGCTAAAACGCGCGGACTTCAATTCTTCGCCTATCGCAGCATCCATTAACAAGTGGCGTACACCGGCAAATAAATGGTAAAAAAGCGCAAATAAAAAAGCTAACAGGATCAATTTAGTCAAAGAATGTGCAAAACACGTATGCACGGTAAAAAAAGCCTCTGGACTCCGTAGCGTAAGCGCCACGACAGCTAAAAAAACCGGGATAATTAAAAATAAGAAAAAGCCAGAGATTCGATGCAAAATAGACACGATCGCCGTGATAGGAAAGCGAATGGTCAATAAGTTAAGATTAACAGGTCGTTTACTCACAGATTGTAAGCCTTTTAATGAAACCAGAGGGAAAAGACTGGGCGATTATACGCTTAAATAGCGCGCAAATACAAATTACTTGTACTTTTTTCAAGCTTAGAACTTTACTAGGCCTTGGAGTTAAGCCTACGCTAGAGTTGGAATAATAAAAATTAAAATCATAGCCAATAAATTATGCTAAGCTTTCTAAGCTGTCATTTTATTTAAGGATTTCTTAAAAAAATTATTGGCAGCACTTTATCGCTAATTTAATAACACTGGAGCTGATTATGTCAGGAATACTAACAATAGGTATAGTGTTACAAGATTGGTTAGACAATGCATCCACTCGTGAAGCATACAAAGAACTTATCCAAAATCCTATCATTAGAGAAGTTTCTATTTTTAATGATCCAGCAAAAGCCGCCATTACCCGAGATCAAGTAAAACAATTTGCTGATACCATTCGTATTCTCCGCACCGATATTGACATTGCGGTTGATCAAGAAGGCGGATTAGTGCAGAGACTCCGCGGTGAAGGATTTAGCTCCTTATCGAAACCTGACGATTTACGTAAGCTGTATCTATCCGGTCAGGAAAATGCGGCGTTGGAAATAGCCAAGGCATGCGGTATTGTCACTGCCTATGAACTCGGTCAAGCGGGTATTAATATTTTGTATGGACCGGTATTCGATACGTATAATCCCGATGCCGCAATTATTGGAAAAATGGGTCGATCGTATGGGAATCCACCAGTTAGCACGTCTTTACTTGCAAATTATTTGAAGGGGATAAACGGATGTCTGTATACCATCGCAAAACATTTCCCGGATCATGGACAAGTAACCAATGATACACATATCCAGATGGCTACTGAGACACGTAATATAGAAGCTATTTGTAAAGAATCTTTACCGCCTTACGAAAAGCTTAACTACGATGGCTTGATGATACCCCATGTGATTTATGCAGCGGCCGATAACTTACCTGCTACGCTATCAAAAAAAACCATCGAACTTTTTGTGGATAAATTGGCTAGACCTACTATGCCGCTATTTAGCGATGCATTGGAAATGCATGCCTTAGCATCCATAGCACCCACCATGAATGACAGGGTCAAACGCTGTCTTGAAAGCGACTGTGACGCGATTTTATATTGCGGCGGCGGCGGGAAACAAGAGCCCGATTATATAGTTACCCTTCAGAAATTATTTACGTTTATTGAAGAACAAAAACAAGCTGATCCGGTTTTTCTGCAGCGTTACCAAGCAGCAGAGGGAAAAATAGCGCTGTTGTCTAAGAGAAAGTTAAGTCCGCTCCCGACGTGCACAGAATATGAGCATGCTAAAAAAATTATTGATGCGTTTGCTTGTTAAGCTTCTGCTGAAATAACACTCGCTCCTGCACCGAGAATGTAAATTTAAAATAATTGACTAAATCCTTCCCTCAGTTAATGCTGGAGGGAGCGAGTAATCAATCAGATGTGTCAATGATATCAAGATTAAAATCATTAACGGATATAGAATCACATGCAAACGGATTCCGATAAATTTTCTCAGGCGCTCATCAATTGCCCTCCTCACGCTACTTTCTTTATCATGCTCGAGCTATTATTACAGCTTCAAAACGCATACGAGAAGTTCCCAGCCTCTCCCGCTGATTTGGAAAAAAACCAAACTTTTCTAGACGAAGTATTTTTACATGGAAAATATGCAAAATTTCAAGACGCTAACTTTAATCTTCTACAAGGCATGAATGAAGCAGAATTTGTTCACTGGAAAGCTTACCTTGAAGAAATTACAAACAATAAAAAAATAGAATTTTTCACCGAGTTGCTTTCAAATGAAAAAATTTCCTTAAGCTATTTTAAAATTCAATTTGGGCGTTACCAGCTTAAAACGTTAAAAAAATGCTGTTTTTTTACATTATCCAAAAATATTGCATTCCTGCAGCATATTGATCAATTACCTTTACCCAAGCCATTACAAAAAAGCTTAAGAGAATTTGCAGAACAACAAATTAATGATACTCATCTAGAATTACGCAGCACTTAAAATGCTTGCACTTTTTCTAATCTAAACCGACTAAACGCGCTAATTTTTGCATCTCGTCGGTTTTTAATTCACGGTATTGGCCTCTACTCAGATCTTCAGGCAATGTCACATTGCCAAAACGTACGCGCAACAAGCGACTGACATTGACACCTTGCGATTCCCATAAACGTCTGACTTCCCGGTTGCGCCCTTCTTTTAGTACCACATGATACCAATGATTAGCGCCGGATCCACCTCGCTCTTCGATCCGCGTAAACGCCGCCATGCCGTCTTCTAATTTCACGCCTTTTTTTAAGTGTTCCAAAACTTTTTCATCGACTTTGCCCAACACACGCACGGCGTATTCTCTTTCAATCTCGTAGGAAGGATGCGATAGACGATGCGCTAATTCGCCATCATTGGTAAACACCAATAAACCTAAAGTATTAATATCTAAACGACCAATCATAATCCAACGTTGACCACGTAATCGCGGCAAGTGTTCAAAAACCGTCGGTCGACTCTCAGGATCCGAACGTGCGCAGATCTCACCTTCAGGCTTATGATAGATCAACACGCGACGTTGAAAATCAGTCGCGGGGAATAAAGGCACCGGCTTACCATCGATCAAGATTTTTGCCGTCAAATCAATTCTATCGCCCAGCTTAACAGGCTGATGGTTAATACGAATTCGACCTTCGCGGATCCAACGTTCGATTTCGCGACGCGAACCGATACCTAAATTGGCTAATACTTTTTGGATTTTTTCATGCTTCTCACTCATCGTCACAACCTACGTTAATCAATCGGCTATGGTAAGTTAAAAGTCTACACTTGTTAACTGATATTTAATGCAGAAAAAGAGGATAAAGCTTGTTCAGCATTATTTTCTGCCATTATCGATTCAGAAGTAACGCTAGTAGGCTTGAAAAAAAACGGGAAAGCTAAATTTTTAAGTTGATTTTCGGTACAATATTCAAATATTCGTAACCAAACTGGTTCAAAAAAATAAAAATCTTCTCTTTTTTCTCCCGCGGAGTGTTTGAATTGTAAAGTTTTAAATGCGTAGTGAATCGCCTGGTTTTTTTTATCCTTTGCTAATAATCCTTTTTTTAAATGGGCATTAATATGGAAAGTGAAATTAGGAAACTTTTCACTTTCGCGCTTAATGGAATCTGTCAACCCCGCTTTAGCGCAAATGAGCGCTAAGCAATCCTGATCCTTTTGCATGCAAAAATCATGCAGTGAATAATTTTTATTAAGCTTAGTCTCTCGCATACCATTAAGTTCATTTAACAATCTATTCCAAAGAGTAACTTCTCTCGCATTCATATCGAACTGAACCATAAAAGGATTATTAAATAAACTATGCGCTATGAACATTTGAGTCATATACTGAGAAGGAGAAAATATGGCTAAATCCAGCGGCGTTAAATTCTCATCTCCCGGCCTAAAAATATCAGCGCCATAGTTTAATAAATGATTGATAATAGTTTTTTTATCACCCTTGGCATTTAAAACGACTACAGTATGTAAGGGGGTATCACCTATACGATCCTTGGCCTGAACATCCGCACCGTGCTCTAACAATAGCGCTACCAACTCTGCTGACGCTAATCGGACAGCAAGATGCAGGGGTGTATTATCAAAGGTGTCTTTAGCGTTAACATCTGCTCCAAATTGGAGTAAGGCACTGATAACGGCTACACCTTGCTCAGATTCGATGGCCTGATGTAATAAGCTACTATCAAAGTTATCTTTATTATTCTTTTTATTAGTATTTTCCATTATCAGCTCTCCCTTGATTAATATTATTTTAATTATTGAATAACAAGCAATTTTACGCAACGATTATTTCAGAAAATTGATGATATACTAGAAGGTAATTTTCAGGATGAAAAGTTCGCAACAGGAGTTGTATGCTAGCCAGAATATTTATTACCCTATTATTAATACTCACAGCGGTAACCACCTACACACAAACCCATAATACGATTATATATCAACCCGCCGCCACGCATTTCTTTAAAAATGCCGATGGCTCGAAACCGGCTAGTGCGCAGACAAAAACCCTCAACCAAGCGGTGTTAAGTAAACTGCCTTTTGAACGCCGAGATGATTACAGTCTGGCTAAAAAAGGATTTATTGCTTCCTTTCCCGGATTGACCATCAAAAATAAAGACCAACAAACGGTTTGGTCACTACGAGGTTATGAGTTTTTAGCGGACGATTTTGCGCCTTTTACGGTTAACCCTAGTTTGTGGCGTCAAGCGCAACTTAATATGAATAACGGTTTATATCAAGTAACCGATTCTATTTATCAAGTGCGCGGTTTTGATTTAGCCAACATGGATATTATTGAAGGCAAAACCGGCATCATTATTATCGATCCGCTACTCAGCGCAGAAACGGCCAAAGCCGCTTTAGAGCTTTATTATCAACATCGACCTAAAAAACCTATCAAAGCGGTGATCTTTACGCATAGTCATGCCGATCATTTTGGCGGTGTATTGGGCGTTATTTCAGAAAAAGAGGTCAGCTCTGGCAGAATAAAGGTTTTAGCACCGGAAGGATTTTTAGAGCATGCCGTCAGTGAAAATGTTTATGCTGGGAATGCCATGAATCGACGCGCAATGTATATGTATGGACATATTTTGCCGCGTAGCACAACTGGGCAAGTGGATGCGGGAATAGGAAAAACGCTTTCATTAGGTGAAATTACGCTGGTCGCTCCTACGGATCTGATTAAAAAAACTGGCGAGAGAAAAATCATTGATGGTGTAGAAATGATCTTTCAAATGGCGCCACACACCGAAGCACCCGCGGAAATGATCATCTATTTTCCGCAATTTAAAGCGCTATGTATGGCAGAAGATGCCACGCATACCATGCATAACCTCTATACCTTACGCGGTGCAAGCATACGTGATGCGGTCGCTTGGTGGAAAGCGCTCGATGAAGCCATCGAATTGTTTAGCAACAAAACCGACGTAATTTTTTTTCAACATACCTGGCCGGTCTGGGATCAAACGCATTTAACCAATATGTTACGCAAACAACGCGACTTATATAAATTTATCCACGATCAAACCTTGAATTTAATTAATAAGGGTTACACGGCTAACGATTTAGCGTCTCACATGAACTTTCCGCCGGAGCTGGCAGATGAATGGTTTAACCGCGGTTACTATGGTTCACTTTCGCAAAATGCCAAAGCCATTTATCAATTTTATCTCGGTTGGTATGATTCTAATCCCACTCATTTGGATCCACTCCCTTCTGTTGAGACGAGTCAAAAAACTATTGAATATATGGGTGGTGCTTCCGCTGTCCTCAACAAAGCACAGCAAGATTATAAAAATGGCAATTATCGTTGGGTGGCACAGGTGTTAAATAATCTCGTGTTTGCCGATCCGAATAATCAAAAAGCACGTCTACTCGAAGCCGATGCGCTCGAACAATTAGGTTATCAAACCGAGAATGCGACTTGGCGCAATGAATATTTAGTGGGTGCATTTGAGTTACGTCATGGTAAGCCTGAAACCATTATGAAAGGTCCCATTACACCAGAAGTATTAAAAGCCATACCGATTCCCATGATTTTAGATTACATGGGTATACGCGTAAATGCAGCAAAAGCGCAAAACAAAAAAATGGGATTTAATTTAAATTTTACTGATAGGAACCAACATTACGGCCTAAGCCTGGAAAATTCGGTATTAATTTATACACCGAATAAACAAGTTTCTTATGCCGATGCGACGATAAATTTAAGCCGAGATACATTAAATACCATACTATTGAAACAAAAGACCATCGAGCAAGCGTTACAAGATGGGAGCATACAGATTCAAGGTGATAAAAATAAATTAAGCGAATTCATGAGCTTATTGGATGACTTCCCTTTTATGTTTAATATCATGACACCTACTGCTTCCGATGCATAGGCAACGAATGATTTAATATATTACGCTCGTCGTCATTACAAGCACCTAAAATATTATTGCATTGCGAACATCTAAAATATACCGTCATTGCGAGCACCGTAGGTGCGTGGCAATCCATGGATGGCCGCGCTCATTGCATTCGCTCGCCATGACGGTGATATTTTTAATTTCTTACGATTGTTTGGTTAGAATTGGTAACTTATCGATAAGGTATAAACTCTACCTTGAAAACGCGCTTTAGCATTAAACTCCTGCATAAACTTTCCAGTCATGGTTAAACTCCATGGGCTAACCGTATAACCTAGCTGTGCACCGACTGCATGCACCTGATCAGTGGCGGTAACATTCGCTAATAATGCTGATCCACTATCATGACTCACCTGCCATTGATCATAGCCGGGAATACCGATTTCTAAGATTCCTTGATCGAGCGTAATATATTTACTGATCCCCCAATTTAATGAAAAATAATTTCCGGGCTTAATATCCACATCGGTTTTTCGTTGATTGATATCGTAAGTAGCGGTTAATAAAAACGCCAGAGAGTGTTGCTTATCAAAGTAAAAACCACTGGCGAGTTGTAACTCATTCGTCCAAAAACCTAAACCAATATTATTGCGATCGAAACGTGCATAACGTCCACTCGGCGCATATAGCGCGTATGAAACTGAAAGATCCAGATTAGGCCAATGCCAAGTCAACCAAATCGGTCGCAAATAAAGATCACCAAAACCCCAACTGGATTGGTTTGCGGCGATTCCGGTATTTTGGATTTGCAAAAAAGCTTGTAACGAAGGGTTAGCAATCGGTTGTATGACCAGCAATGCATAATTAGCGCCGAATAGTTTTTTGTTGGATGACCAAAGAAAAGTAGGTGCCGTAAAAAAAGTATTCACATCAATATTAAGCTGCGTCGGCACTCCATTAATAACCGCCGATTGAATAGAATTTCCATTGCGATCTTTTAAATCATTACTGCTATACAAATAGTTATATAAGGTAAAATAAACGCCCTGTGGAGGTGGGATAAAACTTCGAATATCCCAACTTCCCGAAATATAATGACCTATCTCCCCTGCCTGCACGGACGAAATAAAACCGTAGAATAAGAGGATAAAACTAAAAAAAATTTTGTTATAGTTTAGTTTAGTCGGCTTTAACTTTACTCTGCTTGGGATCAAATCGTTTAAGTCCTTTTTGATAACGATGAATCTTTTCAACATAATGTTGCGCATACCATTGCATATCAGCTATTTGTTGTGTCGACAATGGCTTTATTTTGCCCGGAGCACCCATCACTAAGCAGCCATCGGGAATATGCTGATTTTCTAACACCATAGCGTTTGCGGCAATCAAACAATGTTTACCAATCACGGCGTTATTCAATATTTTAGAGCCGATGGCGACCACAGAATAATCGCCCACTGCACGCGCATGCACCATGGCATGATGAGCAATCGTTACATTCCTACCAATATGCATCGGCATATCCGGATCGGTATGCAACACCGCTCCGTCTTGGATATTGGTATTTTCGCCGATTTCTATCACGGTATTATCTGCACGGACTACCGCTTGCGGTAAAATAATGACATGATTGTGAATGATGACTGAGCCAATGACATCTGCACTCTCGGCAATAAAAATATCTTCGCCTAATAGTGTAGGATGTCTATCTTCAAAAGAATAAAGCATTTACATAACCTGCGTGATAGACCTGATTTCATGGTTAGACATTAGTCTAATTTTCAAGGACATCGAGCGAAGCATTCGATTCATGATCAGTCGCAAGTGCAATCTCACTAGGCTCAGTAATCCCAGGCAAAGGAAAAGGCGGCAACTCCGCTAACTCTTTTAAGCCAAAATGATCAAGAAATAAGGTCGATGTCGCATACAGATTAGGTCGTCCCGGAACCTCACGTTGCCCCACCACCTGTATCCATTCTTGCTCCAATAAAGTTTTTATAATAGTTGGATTTACCCCGACACCACGTATCGCTTCAATGTCGCCGCGTGTCACCGGTTGCTTGTAAGCAATGATACTTAAGGTTTCTAAAAAGGCACGTGAATATCGGGGTGGTTTTTCCGGCCAGAGTCGTTTGACCCACTCGTTTAAGGTACTCGTCGTTTGGAAACAATAACCGCTGGCCAATTGCTTTAATTGGATACCGCGGTCTTGATAATCTTCACTTAATTCCAGGAGAACTTTCTTTAGGTTAGATTTTGTCGGGCGTTCTTCTAGGCTAAATAAATCTAACAAGCGCTCGATGCTCACCGGCTCACCGGCAGCAAGAATAGCGGCCTCACATATTGACTTAAGCGTTTGATTTTCCATAGCCAAACTATAGCAGTAAACTGCCCGTCATGGCGAGCGAAGTCTGGATTGCCGCGCACCTACGGTGCTCGCAATGACGAGTTAAGACTTCGGTGTTCGCAATGACGGGTAAGCGCGAAGTCACTTGATCCGATTCATCAATTGATGTCTAATAGACAAGTCACCAGGGGTGCCCTAAAGGAAGCGTCTACATTTCAGACACTTTCTAGGCTGAGAGAATGTTCCCATTCAACCCTCATAACCTGATCAGGCTAAGACCTGCGTAGGAAGAAGTGCATTGAAAACAAAAAATTGTTTAGACAAATTAACGTCACCCTCCAGTAGCGCATTCACGCTAGCATCGTTATTCCATGACGTCGATTTAATCCGTCACACCCATCCATTAATTCACAATATTACCAATCTAGTTGTTATGCCGACCACGGCTAATATGTTACTAGCCTTAGGTGCTGCGCCGATTATGGCACATGCACAAGAAGAATTAGAGGATATTATCCGCCTGGCACAAGCCTTAGTGATAAATATTGGTACACTTGATCAAACTTGGCTAGCGGCTATAGAAAAAGCTCAATTAGCTGCTTTAAAACGCGGTATTCCTATCGTATTCGATCCGGTGGGTGCTGGCGCCAGTACCTACCGCACCGCTGCGGCCTTAAGCATTATTAAGCGCGGTGTCACAGTTATTCGCGGTAATGCTTCAGAAATTATGGCTTTGCTCGATACCTCCATCACCACCAAAGGCGTCGATACCACGCAAGCCAGTAGCAATGCTGTTACATCCGCGCAAACTTTAGCACAACAATACCAATGTATCGTGGTGGTCAGCGGGAAAATCGATTTTATTGTCAATGCGGCGATGTCCGTTGCACTGGATTATGGAACACCACTACTCACAAAAGTTGTGGGTATGGGATGTTCCTTAACCGCCATGATTGCCAGTTTTTTAGCCGTGAATCCGCATCGATTTAATGCGGCCGTGCATGCCATGGCCTGGATGGGACTGGTAAGTGAAATTGCCGAAAAAAAATCCCATGGCCCGGGAAGTTTTTATACGCAATTACTCGATAGTCTTTATGCCGTGCAAAAAGATCAGATACAAAGCTTACTTAAAAAGACAAATGTTGTTGTATGACGATTGATTATTCTTATTATTTGATTGCCGATGAAGCAGCGTGTGCGCCCTTATCCATCATCGATGCCGTTGAGCAAGTGATAACGACGGGTATTAGTTGCGTGCAACTACGGATGAAAAATCAAACACCAGAAAATGTCATCCGCACTGGCAAACAACTATTACGCTTATTGCGTGTGCGACATATTCCTTTAATCATTAATGATCATCCGGATATTGCACTCGCTATTGATGCCGATGGCGTACATATCGGACAAACGGATAAAGCTTATACCGCGGTGCGCCAACAACTAGGCAGTAAAAAAGTCATTGGTCTCACGATTGAAAATATTCAACAAGCACAACAATGTTGTCGTTATGATTGTAATTACTTTGGTGTCGGTCCGGTCTTTGCGACGGCTACCAAAAAATATGTCACAGCACCGCTCGGCATTGCCAATTTAAAAAATATTAATGCGGCTCTGGGTGCTCCAGTCATAGCTATAGGCGGCATCAATACTCAAAATCTTCAATCGGTATTAGCAACGGGTGTGGCTGGCGTAGCTATGGCATCGGCTATTTTTTCGGCAAGCGATCCTCAACTTATGAGTCAAAAATTAGCGCAAACTATTTTGCAAAGCCGTCATGTCACCGCGTAACTCCTCGCTAGCACAAGTCGTCAGTATTGCTGGCACCGATCCTTCTGGTGGTGCCGGCAGTCAAGCCGACATCAAAGCGATATCCGCCACGGGTAGCTATGCAGCGAGTATCATTACCATCTTAGTCGCACAAAACACACTATCCGTTACCGCGATACAAGAAATTCCATTAGCTTTTATTCAGCAACAAATCGATGCGGTATTTACTGATTTATCTATAAGCGCCGTTAAACTCGGCATGCTGTATCATGAAGATATTATCCATTTAGTCGCTGCTAACTTAAAAAAATATCAAGCCCCGCTTATTGTGCTTGATCCGGTGATGATCTCTCAAACCGGTCATGCCTTATTAAAACCGGAAGCCACACAAGCTTTAGTGAATGATTTATTCCCATTGGCAATACTGATAACCCCCAATATTCCAGAGGCCGAATCGATCTTATCACTTAACATTAACGACGAGCGCAGCATGCAAGCTGCCGCCATACTGCTCGCAACACGTTACAAAGTTTCGGTATTGCTTAAAGGTGGACA
>CANJLU010000021.1 GCA_947475085.1 Coxiellaceae bacterium | reverse complement strand
ATGCCTAATAACGTAAACAAACTTAATCGCCAAGAAAGCGGTGTCGAAGTAGCGAGCGACATACCCACCCAAACGGTAATTAACATTAAGCTAGTGACACGCCATTTTCCTAACTCCAAATAGATTAGAGCTTTATTAGCCAAGCGCATGGCAAAATTCTTTAGCATGATTTTCCTTATGGTTTTTAACTATCCTTCATTAAGCGAAAAAAATTATACGAGAATAATTCTATTAAAGGTAGAGTTATAAGAAAAAATTTACTTGTTCATTATTATTATTCTGGTAAATACTAGCGATAGTATAAAGTAAATAAATTATTTTAAAATTTAAATAAATATTAAAAATTTTCATTTTAAAATAAATAAAAAAATAACTAGACAAAATTATTTTATTAGTGATAGATTGTTTTCGATTAAAAATTAAATGAAATAAAAAATTTCTCATTTAATAAAACTAAAAATAATAAAAAAAGAGGTTTAATTTATGCCAACTGTCTATCTCGCTACCCCTAAAAACGCCACACCAATAATTGATGAAAAATTAAAATACGTAATAATAGGGGAAAATAATAAAATTAAGATTCTAAATAAAAAACAATACAATCCTGATTCTCCATGTATTTTAGCTTTGATGATAGATGCATCTAATACAAAATTTCTAAAAAAAGAAATAAAAAATCACATCGAAAATTTAAATCACCATTATCCAGCTAAGTTTTTAGAGTTATTAGAAGACAAGTTTGATATACAAGAACAACAAGAACGTAAGCTTGACGGATCACAAGATCAGGAAAACAGTTTACTAGCTACAACGCCTAAATCAACTGTCGATGAAGAACATAAGCAACTAATAGAAGCTATTTCAAGTTCCCCACAATCTATTCTTAAACCTCGCCCAAACTCAATTCGTTACGGAAAGTTTGAAAACGGAGATTTAAGAAAGACTTTATCATTATATGATCCAGTGAATGGAGGTTCTATAGAAATACAGCAAGCAATATCTTCAAGCTTATCTTCATCAAACAATTCAATTCATAATCAAGATTCATTTGAAAATCTAAAACGAGCTCAGTTAATTGACGGTGCGCAAAAAATTCGTTCTTTTTTTACTGAAAAAGAAAAAAATAATAATTTAGCTAAAATAGAAAGACATGGATTAAATATTAAAGAGAGTTATCTTAATGGAAATGAAAAATCTAAAATTTTATTAAATATTACGAAACTGGCTGCACAGATAAGAGATAGCAGTGATAATATAGGAAATACATCATCTAACGAGCAAATACAATCATTAAAACAAAATGTTTCTGAGTTAGATAAAATTATTAATAACAAACAAAATCTTGATGCTCTATCTCGCTACCGCGGTTTTTCCCCATTTAAATGTTTTGCAACTCTTTGGGGTGGTGGAAAAGTGAAAAGTATTGAATATGTCGAACAACTACGTGATCAATTAAACACTTTAACCCAAGAAATAGCTCCGATCAGACCTGCTGTTTAATGACTATAAAACAAGGGCAGATTTTTCTGCCCTTTATAAAAATAATAAGGGGATAGTATGTATCCATTATCAAATTTACTACAAATTAAAGATGAAAATTTACAACAAGAGCTATCTGAATTGCAGAATAGAATAGCTGAATTAGAAAGATATCGAAATTTTTCAAAAGTTAATGAGCTTTTAGAATCAAGTAAAAATATACTTGCCACCGAAAAAAATATTGACGCGATAATTGGATGTTATAAAAAAATAGATGAGACAATTAAATTTTTTAGACAACCTATAGAAGAAAAATTTAGTCAATTATCATATTTAAATAAATTAATTGTGAAATTTTGTGATCCAATTGAAGCTCAAGGTATAAATAGTACTTTAGCTATTCAAAATAATAAATTAAAAACAGAAATAGATAAAGATTTGATTGATCCACAAGAAATAGAAAATCATCTATCTCAAATTGATTCTATTTTTTATATAAATTTTAAAAAAATATTAGGAAAGATAAAACAAACATTATCAGAGAAATCTTGGGATGCTCGATATAGAAATTATTTAGCTAGCCAATTAGAGTTAATCCACCTGTCAGAAAAAGAAATTAACGAAAAATCAACTGAAATATCGTCATGTTTTGACAGAATAAAATTTATAATTGAATCAATTACGGAATTCGAAACTTATCATGACAATTTTACTAATTTAGCAAAAAATTTTACTCTAGCTAAAGAATATTTTAGTAGCTTAACTAATATTTTACTTAATTTGGATACAGTAAATTCTTGCAAAGATGAAATAGAGTCTCAAATTAAAATTCTAAGTAAAGAATTTGCTGAATTTGATCCCAGATTAAACTCATTTGATACTTTGTGCGATGGTTTTCAGGATCTTAGTCAAAAATTAAATGAATTATATCAACTTAATCAGTGTGAATTACAAAAACAACAAGATGAGTTCATTCTACTTCTCAAACATTCTAAGCAGGATTTGATGGACTACGCTGATAAATTATCTTTATTAAAAAGTAAATGTGCTCACAATAAATCTGAACAGTTACAAAGCATTATTGAAAAAATTGATTTATTGTTAAATGCCGAAATAAAAATGGAAGAAAATGCTTCTAATAGAGATATTAGCTCAGATAAGATTTCAGATCTGAAAGAAACTCTCAAAAATGCTAATTCTATTTTATCTGAATATCGAGGCATATCTTTGCTACGTTGCTTCGCCACGCTTTGGGGTGGAGGAAAAATAACTAGTAAGTTATTAGTTAACACATTAGAAGAGCAATTAACAGATTTGCAGACTAATATGGCGAGGTTATCGCCTAGTAGATAAACACTTGCTAAGTTGAAAGGGGGCTTTTAAACTGTCCCTTTTTATTTAATGAGATTAATAACAAAATGCGCATTTTTAATCTTGATACGATATGTAGCTTTGCTCTCTATCCGGATGGAAATAAGAAACGTAATCGAAATAGTCAAAGTTACTGTTTAAATGTTGATCAATACAGTAAAAATGGTAGCGATGAAACGGATACTGGAACACTTAAAAATCATTTAAAAAACCTTAAAGTTTTATGTTTAGGCGTTTTAGCTAATGAATCTAAGAATAAAAATCAGACTGAGCTAGGTTCTGCAAAATTTCGTGTTAAAAAAACAGAGAAATACGAAGTCGACAAGGAATTTCTATCCCCGAACGAAAATACCCCTTTCCCTTTTTTCTTGTTCTACAAGAAGAAAAAAACTAAAGTTAATATAGCACTAACGGATATTTTACAATCATTTTTTTTTCAAATTATTAGTTTATACAAGGAAAAAAATATAAAATTAAAAAAACCAGAAATAAGCAAAAAATATATTAGCGACATAAATGCAAATTATCAAAATGAGGTTACACAAATCGCCAAAAGTATTATTAGCGAAATAGAAAAATATCGTCCAGAAGTAAAAATTATAGGTTTCTTTATCGACCCTTATTTTATAAGAAAAGGAGATGGAAATTTGATTTTAGAGGATACAAGACCTAAAGATACTCTTCCCAAAAAAACTATTTCTATTTCACACGAACAGATTCCTTTGGACAAAAATTTGGAATTTATAGAATCTGAATCAGATAGTTGTGAGTCTAGTGCATCTACTAATCTTGATAATATCAGTATTAATGATATTTTCGGATCCTCCGCTCTAATTTCTGCCAAAGTTATGCAAAAAGAATTAAAAACCCTATCCCCCTCGATAGCTGATGAATCTGCTATAGATGTAGTTGATGGTGTCCAGCAGGATTTAGAAACAGACAAAGATATAAGTTTAGAATTAACTATTAGGCCACAATGTGAAAAGAATGTAACGAATTCTGCACAATCAATTTATAATCCGATTGCTCCGATACAGGATAAATCTGATGTTTGGAATCCAGAAACCAAAAAGAAAATAACAAACTTGCTTGAAGCGTATCAAAAGCATTTAGCAACGAAATATTTTTTCCGCTCTAATGATTACATAACTGAAAGTAAAAAATTTATTACTACCACATTATTAACTAACCTGAAAAGTTTTATGCCTGGAGAATTCTATGATCACGTCTATGGATTTAGCACCAGTGACATTCTTCGTAAACATAGAGATACAACTATTATTCAAAAAATTGGTCATTTTTTTAAACGTCATAACAAAACGGAGGGCACGTTGTTGTTAAAAAATATATTCTCTGCGTTAGAGAATAATCATATGAAAGACACACTGTCTGTTTAATGTTACTAATAAACTTTAAAATAAAAATAAGGATCAACCATGAAAAAAAGTTATGATTTACCTAAAGCATTTAAAGCTAACATACCTTCTGAGCTTAAAGGTTCTTATACTAAAATTGAGGAATTTCGATTTTTAAAAAATTCTGATCGGCTAACTAATGGAGTTTGTTTAGCCTATATTGGCTTTCCGTTTTTTAAAACGCCAACGCACTCTGTTTCTACATTATCTAACATTCTTTCACAAATATCCGGCCATGATCAGGGGTTAAATCCATTACTAAATTCCATTCCAATTCAAGCAAAAAAATCTGAAAACACTTCTAATATCTCTAATTTAAGTTTAAAAAGTACGGAAAAAGAAAAATGGAATGGTTTTGTAAAGTTATCTGCCAAATTCTTTTCTTTTAATAGAAAAAAATTTACAAATGGAGTTACAAATTGTAGTGATGAATTTATTTTTTTGAGTGGAAATAAATTATAATTACTGAAATTTAAATTTTAGATTGATATTTGTATAAGCTAATATTTAATGTAATGAGCGTTAACAGCAATAGCGCCGCTACTGCATTATGTGCAATAGCAATAGGTAAAGGTAACACCCATAATACATTGAATGCACCTAAACTAATTTGTAAACCTAATAAACATATCAGTAGTACAGCGAGTCCGCGTAGATAGATTCTTTTCGTCGCATTAAATAGTTTATAAACCAGTAAACCTAGGTAGATACTCGTAATCACCGCCATTATCCGATGACTCATTTGTATGGCGGTGCGTGCGATTTGCGGCAAGATGCCACCTTCGTAATTAATATTTGTATTTAACCAAAGATGAAAACCTTCTGAGAAGTTCATCGTAGGCCACCATAGGCCTTGGCATGTTGGAAAATCGGGACAAACAAACGCCGCGTAATTTGCACTAGTCCAGCCGCCTAGGCAAATTTGTAGTATAACAAATAATAACCCGAGCACGGCCCACTTCTTCAATTGCTGTTCCGACTGTGAAGTTGGCTTAATGGAGAATCGACTGAGACGTAATATTAATATCCATAGTAGACTTAATAATGTTAATCCACCGAGTAAATGCGACATGACCACCAAAGGGTGCAAACGTAACGTGACAGTCCATTTGCCTAATAAACCTTGAAAAAATAATAAAAAAAGTAGAATTGTTGCAATCCATACCGGTTGCTTTGATGATTTGTGTTTATAAATAATTAGAATTACAGCAGCGAAGCTTAATAGTGCTAAGCTAGCGGCCGCATAGCGATGCAGCATTTCCGGCCAGGCTTTTGCAGGATTTAGCGTTTGACCCTTATAAGGTGCATCGTTCAATGTGCTAGATTGTTTGGGTAAGGTTAACTTTCCGTAACAACCTGGCCAGTCCGGACAACCTAACCCAGCATCTTTCAATCGTGTGTATGCGCCAAGTAATATAACCATGAAGGCCAATAAAAAAGCGATACATAAAAAACAAAAAGCGGATTTGTTTTCCGATAACATGTTTTACCCTGTTGTTGAAATTGTCAATAAACGCGTTAAATCTTGGTGTATATTCTCTCCTGAGGTCTTGCTAGGATAATATAAAATAATTTTTCCAAACGGATCAGCTAAGTAATAGCCTTCGGTTGAATTTTTAATCTTTAACGTCGAAAAAAAGTTTTTTAATTCTGGTTTTGAAATCGTGAAAAATATTAAATCAGTATCCTTATTAATAAATGGCTGAGTAATTAATGATTTTTCATTGGTTAGGATTAAGCCATACTTCATACGATAACGATTCTTACCCAGCGCTAATGTAATTTGTCGCATAGTATGCAAATTTTTATGACATAATTCGTGACAACCTGATTCTGCTAAATAAAATAAAAACCAGGAACCATTAATTGAACGTAATTTTGTTATATGCGGGATTAATTTTATCTGTTGTAGATTCAACCGAGAATAAATGAGCGTGCCTTTATTGACGGTATTGTGCTGTAACCAAAGTGGATGGTTATTATAAAGTATGACAGCTACTATTAAAGGCGTTAAAAATATGATTAGTAACAGCGCAAAAATAAACAGATAATTTTTTGTTTTTTTGTGTTTCATAAATGACGGATATGTGTACTAAAAAAAGCAATAAATAAGGTTAAACTTAGACCAAACCACTGAAAAGCATAAGCATAATGTCGGGTGGCTTGCAAAGATATGGGTTGCCAGAGTGGTATAAAACCATAATCTTGCTGGGTATTAATAATGAATATATAAGGCTGAAATTTATTTTTTTTTAAAAAATCTGGATTAATAGATTGGATACGCTGTGGCCATACAATTTCATCTTTATGTTTGAAGCTGAAAGTTTTATTCGGAAATACAATTAATCCACTTATTTTTAATTCATTATCTAAAAACAGTATTTTGGGTATTTTCTTCCTATCCTTACCTTGTGGGATCCAGCCTCTATTAACTAATATGGTTTCCTGCCCATCTTTTAAAATAAATGGAGTTAGTATTTCATAGCCGACTTGATGTAAATATATTTTATTTTCTAATAAGAAACTACGTTGATTATCGAAATGGCCTTGCATCGTCCCAGGAAAATAATTTTTTTCTAAATCAATATTTTTGTACTGATTTAAATCGATAGGTAGGGATAACGATCGTTGGTTAAATATTTTTTGAATATGACTTTTAATATCACCGCGGTGGATTTGCCAAAATCCTAAGTAAACAAGTAAAGGGAATAAAAATATTAGCATCAAGCTAGGGAATAGAGTGGGTGCAAAGTAATAATTATTAAATTGTATGTAAACAAAATTTTTTTTCATAATTTTAAAAAATCCAAAAAAATCCCAATGCCCAAATTGCTGCAAGGAAATCCCACCACCACACGGCAGCATCAAAGGAAAATGTGTCTTTTTCTAATAATTTATTTTTGTAGATACGAAAACATAAAATGCATAAAAATAGTATTGCTGCAGTAATGTTTAATAAATGTAGTCCTAAGAAGGCGATTAAAAAACTACCATAAACACCACTTTTAGCAATGATATGAGCATGAATAAGATGTGAAAAATAATAGCTTTGCGAAATTAAAAAAATGAATGCTAAAAATATGGCACTATTTAAAGTAATGCGACATAATTTATAGCGTAATTTTTTCAAGTGATAGAGAGCATCTGTTAAAAGTAAGGCACTAGACAATAGAATAATTAAATTAATAAGTGGTAGCTGACGCATAGAGGCTAAACTCGGCATGCTTGTTGCAACGGTAGCGCTTGGTGTTTGCATTAATGGCCAATGCTTAGTAAAATCGGGCCACAGTAAATAATGGGTTAATTGGGATGCATCGCCACTTTGTCCTGCTAGCCAGGGTGTAATTGAAAATCGTACATGAATAATAGAACCGATTAACAGACCAAACAAAAATAATTCAGAAATTAAAAACCACCACATGCCCCAACGAAAGGTTTTATCCATTTGTTGATTGTATAATCCAGCATTACTTTCTTGTGTCACGTTCCATAACCAGCCACTTAGCATAAATATTAATCCAGCTACACCTATTATAAACGCGATAAGCCCCCAGTTTTTTTCAAAGTTAAGTGAGCCAAATGCTAAAAAGAGTAAAGCTAATGCACCAATAATGGGCCAAGCACTTTGCTCAGGAACATAATATGCAGAGTCTTTGTTTTTCATTCGCGTTTATCCTTAAACGTGATCTTGGGTTGAGCTTTTATCCCATAAGGGATTTTTTCAAATTGGAATATGTCCAAAAGTTTGCGGTGCTATTTTTGCATGTTTTAAACCGCTAGTGTCGAATAAGGTATAGGCTAAAGTAATGGTATTAATATTTTTGGGTAAATGTTGATCAATATGAAATAAAACGGGCATATCTCGTTGTTGGCCTGGATTAAACGTTTGTTGAGTAAAGCAAAAACATTCAGTTTTTTTTAAATAACGTGCGGCTAATCCTGGAGAAACACTGGGAATTGCTTGTACCGTCATCGGGTGATTTGAATTATTTTTAGCTGCAAAGTAAATCAAAATATTTTCGCCGGGATGTAATTGTATATGCTGAAGCCTAGGGTAAAAATCCCAGGGAAGATAGTTGTTGTTATTGGTCATAAATTCCACACGAATACTCCGTGTCAAATCAACTTCATTCGAAGTTATATAAGCATTTTTATCGGTTTTTCCATTAATGCCTAAATTTTTACAAAGTACGTTATAAAGTGGAATCATAGCAAAACCAAATCCAAACATACCTATCGTTGTAAACCCCAGCATGATTAAAATTTTTTTATTTGATAATTTTCCTATTTTAATTGTCATGCTTTTCCATGCGAAGAGTATATTACTCAAATTTGGGCGGTGTAGTAAAACTATGTAAAGGAGGAGGTGAGCTTAACG
Source organism: Coxiellaceae bacterium (assembly GCA_947475085.1). Classification (GTDB taxonomy): domain Bacteria; phylum Pseudomonadota; class Gammaproteobacteria; order Diplorickettsiales; family Diplorickettsiaceae; genus Aquirickettsiella. Next base: position 10,672 of record CANJLU010000021.1, on the reverse strand, counting down.
TCCATTCTAATCCTTCTGCGCCTTCCCAAACCTGAGCAGTGGCTTTTTTTCCTTTTCCACGCATGGCTTGAATAATAATATACAGAAAAAATAATTGGGCGAAGCCAAACAAAAAAGCGCCTAAACTGGCAATCATATTAAAGTTTGCAAATTGTAATGAGTAATCGGCTACTCGCCTTGGCATACCGGCTAGGCCTAAAAAATGCATCGGGAAAAATGTCAGATTGACGCCGATAACCGACAGCCAGAAATGACATTGACCTAAGCGCTCCTTGTACATAACACCGGTCATTTTAGGTAACCAAAAATAAGTTCCAGCAATAGCGCCAAATAAGGCACCTGGGACTAAGACATAATGAAAGTGTGCGACCACGAAATAGGTGTCTTGATATTGAAAATCCGCTGGAACCATGGATAACATAACCCCTGAAAAACCACCGATGGTAAATAAAATAACAAATGCTAAAGCAAATAACATCGGGGTTTCAAAACTTATCGCGCCTCGATACATGGTTGTTACCCAATTGAAAACTTTAACTCCGGTGGGAACAGCAATCAGCATCGTGGTGTACATAAAAAATAACTCAGCCGCTAAAGGCACACCGGTTACAAACATATGATGTACCCACACAATAAAAGATAAGAAAGCAATGGCCAACAGCGCATACACCATAAATCGATAACCGAAAAGTTTTTTACGGCTAAACGTGGGAATAATTTGCGAGATAATACCAAAAGCCGGAAGAATAATAATATAAACTTCAGGGTGCCCAAAAAACCAAAAGAGATGTTGATAGAGCAATGGATCGCCTCCGCCCGCAGCACTAAAAAAACTCGTAGCAAAATGTCTATCCATGAGCATCATCGTCACCGCAGCCGCTAAAACGGGCATCACACCGATAAGTAAAAAGGCTGTCACAAACCAACTCCAACAAAATATCGGCATTTTCATCATCGTCATACCAGGAGTTCGAAGATTGAGTATCGTGACAATAATGTTAATAGCGCCCATTAATGAAGAAAGTCCCATTAAATGGATCGCAAGAATTAAATAATCGGTGCTGGCGGGTCCGTAAGTAGTGGATAGGGGAGCATACATCGTCCAACCAAAATTGGGTGCTGAACCATCCGTAAATAAAGTGCTAAAAAGTAAAATAGCCGCAACAGGTAAGATCCAAAATGCCCAATTATTCATGCGCGGCATGGCCATATCAGGCGCGCCTATCATTAATGGGATCATCCAGTTCGCAAAACCAGAAAAAGCTGGCATGATGGCAAGAAATAACATCACTAGTCCATGTAGTGTCGTCATTTGATTAAAAAACTCTGGATTAAGTAAACGCGCTCCCGGTTGAAATAATTCTGCGCGGATTAATAAAGCAAAGACTCCACCGATAAAAAACATGAGTAAACTAAAAAGAAGATACAATGTTCCAATTTCTTTATGATTGGTTGTGAACAGCCAACGTTTAATGAAGGCTAAAAAACCTTGAGGAGCCGGATGTTCCAAATCAAGTGTGTGTTCCATGAGGTTCTCCTGATTGTTGTTTGGCCCATAGGTTAAATGCTGTAGTACTGACTGCTTTAACAACGATAGGCATAAATGCATGGTTGGTACCGCACAATTCAGCGCATTGGCCACGATAAGTACCTTCTGCCTCTATTTTTGCCCAGGCTTCATTAATAAATCCTGGGATAGTATCGCGTTTAATGCCTAAAGTTGGCACCCACCACGAATGTATGACGTCATTCGAAGTAAATAAAAATCTAATTTTTTTATGTATCGGTACGACGAGTGGATGATCTACTTCTAATAAATACCATTGATTTTTCTTTGCTTGATTTTGTAACTCTTCTGCTGGTGTAGAGAGATTACTAAAAAAATCAATTCCTTGATCTAAATAGGCATAGCGCCAGCGCCATTGATATCCAGTAACTTTTATCGTTAGTTCAGAATCACTATTGTCATTCATTTTGATCAAGGTTTTAGTGGCAGGGATCGCAATAACAATTAATATAATAAATGGTACGATAGCCCAAGCCACTTCTAAGGCAAAGTGTTCATGAAATTGCGCAGCTTGGACGCCTCGGGATTTTCTATGCCGAATTAATGAATAAATCATGATGCTAAAGACTACGACAGCAATTCCCACGCAGATCCAAAATACCAACATATGTAAATGATAAATGGCATGACTGATAGGTGTTACGCCCAGCGGCATATTAGTTTGCCATGCCGCGAAAGCTAATCCAGGAGTTACTAGAAAATTAAGGCATATAAAAAAAACTAAAAAAAATCTTTTAACATGGTCCATGTCAACGCTGTCCTTTTTTGGGATGCTTTTTATCTAATCAATTCTTAAATATAAAAGGAATACACAATTAAAAATGCTTATACTCACAGCTGGCTTTTTGGCAAGCGGACCGCGTTGTGAAGCAACCTTCGTTTACTCAAGATACATGAGGATTGCGAGTCGAGAGGCAACGCAAACAAAAATTCAAGTGCAAAGAGTATAGTTTAAAACTTTACCATAGGGAATAATTTCCAGTAGTTTTGCTTTGTTCTACCATATATTTTACGCTCGCTTCCAATTCAGAATTACTACAATTTTTGCAGTCACCTTTTGCCGGCATTTTTTTATACCCAAAAATAGTATGCGCAAATAACACATCAATATTTTTTGCTATGATGGGTTTCCAACTCATCTTATCTCCTAATATCGGCGCGCCTAATTTCCCATTATCGTGACAGACGGCACAATGTTGTTGGTAAATTTGTTTTCCTACTTCTAGACTGAGTGGAATTTCTTGTAAAGGAATAGAAGCAGCCGTTCCACCCTGATCATTTAGGATGAGATAATCAACCGCAGCTTTTACTGCATCATCTGAGCAGCCGGTGCAAGTACCTTTAGGTGGCATCGAGTTAAAACCGTGTATGGCCCTTTCATAAACAATATTTTTTCCTTGTTTTAGACGTTTTTTCCATTCAACGGTATCACCTAACTTAGGAGCGCCGGCTGCTCCGCTGGCATGACAAACTGCACAATAAGACTCATAAACTTTGTGACCGGTTTTGGGTGTAATAGGTCCACTGAAAGCTGAATAAGGCATTTTACTTTTTACAGTTTTTAAATAAATGGCCATCGCATTTAAATCGTTAATGGATAAATACTTAAGACTGTTACTATTAACCTCTGCCATGGGGCCCGCGACGCTACCTGAATTTCTTAACATTTTGTTTTGCGTAAACACCGCGCGGATATCATCGATGCTGATGTTTTTTAAGCCGCTTGCACTAATGTTAGGCGCATAATAACCTTGAATAAAACCACCCGTTAGATAGTTTTTCTTTTTTTCTGCGCCTAATAAATTTAAAGGAGTATGGCACATGCCGCAGTGACCTAAACCTTGGACTAAATAAGCACCCCGATTCCATGACTCGATTTGTTGGTGATCGGTTTGATAAGCCCCTGAGCGAAAAAATAAAATTCGCCAGCCTAATTGCAAAAAACGCCAATTAAATGGCCACATCATTTCATTGGCCTGGTTAGCTTTTTTGACAGGAGTTAAACTAAATAGATAGGCTTTGATCGCTAATAAATCGTTGGTATTGATTTTTGTGAAGCTAGCGAAAGGAAATACAGGGAAATAATAGCTTCCATTCGGAGCGATACCTTCATGCATGGCACGAATAAAATCTTTATCACTCCATGCTCCTATGCCAGTAGTTTTATCTGGTGTTATATTGGGAGAGTAGATGCTTCCGAAAGGCGTATAAATTCCCAGCCCACCGGCAAAGGGTCTACCTTGATGCTTAGTATCGGTATGACAAGCGATACAATCGCCGGCTTTACTTAAATATTCACCACGCTTAATCAGTTTGCGTGCTGCAACGTCTTTAGGATAATTAATAGTTGGGTAGGGGATATTGAGTTCAGGATTTTTTTTTGCTGTATCAGCATTTGAGCCGGCAAATGCTAAGTTTGATAGTAATGTGAATGATATCACTATAAAAAATAAATTTTTAAAAAATTTATAGATAGTGCTTAAGATTATTTTATTCATAGTCCTTTACGAATCCAATCTTTTTATACGCTTCGCATTTGACATTGTCTGTGTTGCCGCTTAATTCGCAATCCTCATGTATGTCTAATACACTCCGATCGCTTTATTCCGGCACTTGTCAAAAGTTCAATTGCTGTGAGTAAGATCTATTAAAGACTTAAATGCGTTGCGCTTCTGCTCGCTTCAAGCAATTTGTTCAAATTAAGGTAAGACATTATAATCTATTTAGTAGCGTGGCGGATAACTTTTTTACGTATGGGGGCTTATTAATTTGAGCTTTACCAAATGATTAATGCAAATGAACTAGCTAAGGCTATCAAGCTTTTAAAAGAAGGAAAACTGATAGTCTTTCCTACGGAAACGGTTTATGCCTTGGCAGGTGACGCAGGAAATTTATTGGCCATTCAGCAAATTTTTGCGCTGAAAAAACGTCCCGCTAATCAACCGTTAAGCGTTTTATTAGCAAAAGAACATCCACTGGATAGATGGGCTCGCGATATTCCTCCGGTTGCTGAAAAATTAGCTCAGCATTTTTGGCCAGGTCCTTTGACACTTATTTTACATAAAGAAAAATCAGTTTTGACCGCATTAACGGGTGGACAAGATAAAATAGGTTTGCGAGTTCCCGATCATCCTATTGCACAAGCGATCTTAAATGCTTTTGGCAGTGGATTGGCCGCACCCTCGGCGAATCGTTCCGCGCATCTTAGCCCTACGCAAATCGAACATGTCCGACAGGAATTTGATAGTAAACTTGAACTTGTTATTGATGGTGGACCTTGTGCTATTGGCATTGAATCGACAATTATTGATGTCACTTTTGACGTTCCGCGAATACTTAGATTAGGTGCCATTTCTTTAGAGCAACTAAAATCCATTATTCCTTACGAAATTGAAACAGCATTATCTCATCGCTTATCTAAAAAGCCCTTATTAAGGCAAGTTTCCAAACAAGAATTAGAATGCCTCATCGATAATTATTTAAATCAGCATAAAACATTAACGGTGCTTGGATTGAGTCCAGCAAAGAAAAAATACAAAAAGTTAACTTGGATTTGTATGCCCACGGATGCTAGCCTATATGCTCAGGTGCTTTATAAATACTTGCATGAGGCCCAGCACCAGAGCAGTGATGAAATTTTGGTGGAATCGGTGCCCAAGCTCAAGGCATGGACTGGGATACAATCGATATTAGATAAACATTCTGCTTAAGGTAATCTTTTAGTTAGTGCTTTTTCTTAGCTCTGATAACATCATCTTCTAGGTATTTTATAGTAATAGAATAGATTTTTTTTTAAAACTAAGCTAGATTAGAAGCACTTATATAGTTGGCGATTATGTTAGCACTGTTCTTTTTCTATAGTCTTTGTGTGCTCTTGGCCTGGTGCAAGCAGCGCAGGCTTGCTATAGGTTTATTTATCGTCTTTTTGTTTTTAACAACGTTTGTGTTTATTCATCATATAAGCAATCAGTTATCGCTACAATTTTAGGGATATTATTATGCAGCCCTCTAAAGTAGCCAACATTATTAAAGCCCTCAACGCTATAGATGCTTTGGGCTTAGCTTTTTTATTGTTAGTCGCCTTCATCTTACAATTACGCTATCACGAGTTACCTTGCCCCTTATGTTTGCTGCAACGGATTGGCGTCTTAGCCATAGCATTTGGATTTTTACTAAATGTGCAATTTAAGATCCGTCCGGCCCACTATACTTTATCGCTTTTATCGGCAATATTGACGGCATCTATTTGTGTTCGACAAATCTTTCTTCATGTAATCCCAGGTGATCCAGGTTATGGCCTGCCTTTATTTGGCTTACACCTCTATACCTGGCTGTTTCTCTTATGTGTGGGTGTTATTATTTATATCTCTATTATTTTTAGTGTCTTTCCACAGTATGAGTATAATGAGCCATCCAAAACCAAAGGAATGCAATTATTAGCCCATATTGCTTTTGCTTTAGTTTTCCTTTTAGCCATTCTCAATGGAATTTCTACTTATTTAGAATGCGGAATAAAAGCTTGTCCAGAAAATCCAGTCAAATACGAGATTCAACTAGTTGCGTCTCACTCTAACCATACTTAATTTCTGTTCTTAACAATGCTAAAAAAGCCATAAAAAATTAGAGGGTGTTTACAATTGCACGATGCTGGCCAAAAAGCGTTGTTTTTTTGTGTTTCGTTACTCACATACTACGTGTATGCTCCGTTACGATACTCAAAAAACAACGCTTTTTGTCTCAGCCTAGCACAATTGTAAACACCCTCTAGCTTGTTTTACTCTCGAGGTATTATGAATCTGAAAGATCTTAAATATTTATTAGCTTTAGCCGAATATCGTCATTTTGGAAAGGCAGCTAAAGCGTGTTCGGTGAGTCAACCGACTTTAAGTATACAATTAAAAAAACTAGAGCAAGCTTTAGGGGTGCAATTGTTTGAGCGCGGACAAAAAAAAGTTCTAATTACGGCGCCAGGTCTGCGTATTGTTGAGCAGGCAAAACATGTATTGAGCGCGATGAATGAACTCGAGAGATTGGCAAAATTAGCTAAAGATCCATTCTCCGCTGAATTACGTTTAGGGCTGATTCCTAGTTTAGGCCCTTATTTACTTCCGCATATTTTACCTGTCATCAAGCAACAATTACCGAAACTTGCGTTATATTTATATGAGGATAAAACCGAGGATCTTTTAACGCAATTAAATCAGGGAAACTTAGATGCCGTCATATTAGCATTACCGGTTCAGCATAAAGGCATGACTATGCAAACTTTATTTAAAGAACCTTTTTTTCTGGTTATGCCTAGCTCGCATGCATTACAGAATACTAAAGAATTGCATTTAAAGGATTTAAACCACGATAATCTGCTTTTATTGGAAGAAGGGCATTGCCTCAGAGACCAAGCATTAGAGGTTTGTCATAAAAAAAGTAATCTTAAAGAAAAGACGAATTACCGAGCTACGAGTTTAGAAACTTTGCGAAATATGGTGGCAAGTGGTGCGGGAATTACTTTGCTGCCTTTATTAGCTTTAGAAGAGCATCCTTTGATAGTCAATAAATCTTTTTCTGCTCCAGCACCAGAACGAAAAATTGGGATTTTATGGCGTAAAGATAGTGCTTTGGAGCCTTGTTGCAAAAAATTAGCAACACTCATTGAAAATACGCTTCCTGGGGTACTAGCTGATTTAGAACAAAAACTTAAAAATAGCTAAATCTACGCTTCGTACTTGAAGAAACGAAACTCAAATAACTTATTCGTTATTGCGCGCGCGAATAGTTTACTCGTCATTGCGAGCGCGAAGCGCGCGGCAATTTAAACATTTGTTCTCCCTATGAAATGCAATTTTAAATCCTGTATTTGAATAAGATTATTTTTTCATTGAATCAAAAAATTCATCATTGGTTTTGGTGTTTTTTAAGCGTTCAATTAAGAACTCCATAGCGGTTACTTCATCCATAGATTGTAAAATTTTCCGTAATATCCACATTTTTTGTAATACATCGGGTTTAGCCAGTAATTCTTCACGTCGAGTACCGGATCGATTCAAATGGATAGCAGGGTAAATACGTTTTTCAGCTATTCTTCTGTCAAGATGAATCTCCATATTTCCTGTTCCTTTAAATTCTTCATAAATAACATCATCCATTTTTGAACCCGTATCAACCAGTGCGGTAGCGATGATGGTTAAACTACCACCTTCTTCAATATTACGCGCGGCTCCAAAAAAACGTTTAGGCCGCTGTAGTGCATTTGCATCGACACCACCGGTTAATACCTTTCCAGAAGAAGGAATAACGGTATTATAAGCGCGTGCTAAACGGGTGATAGAATCTAATAAAATAACCACATCTTTTTTGTGTTCGACCAATCGTTTCGCTTTTTCAATAACGATTTCTGCCACTTGTACATGCCGTGTTGCCGGCTCATCAAAGGTACTTGCGATGACTTCGCCACGAACAGAACGTCGCATATCGGTTACTTCTTCAGGACGCTCGTCAATTAATAAAACGATCAAATAGCAGTCTGGACAATTATGCGAAATTGATTGCGCAATGTTTTGCATCATCATCGTTTTCCCGGCTTTCGGAGGAGATACAATTAAACCTCGTTGTCCTTTTCCGGTGGGAGCAACTAAATCAATAATTCTAGCGGTAATATCTTCTGTGCTACCGTTACCACGCTCTAGTGTGACTCGTTCGTCTGGAAATAAAGGCGTTAAGTTTTCAAATAAAACTCGATTTTTAGCATTTTCAGGGGCATCAAAATTAATTTCGCTCACTTTGAGTAAAGCAAAATAACGCTCAGATTCTTTAGGGGGGCGAATTTTTCCTGAAACCGTGTCGCCGGTATGGAGATTAAAGCGTCGAATTTGACTAGGAGAAACATAAATATCATCAGGTCCGGCAAGATAAGATCCTTCAGCAGAACGTAAAAAGCCAAAGCCATCCGGTAATATTTCTAATACACCATCCCCAGAAATATCTTCTCCTCTTTTTGCTAGTGCTTTGAGGATAGAAAAGATCATATCTTTTTTGTGCAGACGGCCTAAACCGTCTATTTTTAATTCGTCAGCAATGGCAACCAATTCGGCCGGGGAGTTTTTCTTGAGTTCTGTTAAATTCATAGTATTGGTTCTTTCATAAAAGGAAGTGTAAAAAATTAGGTGAATATTAAGTATTCAATTGGAATATTGATATAAAGAATGAGTATCAAGAATTTAGAGAGTGTTTAATAAATTCATTTTATAATGTTATATCCGAGTAGAAATACAAACAGTGCTCCTACGCACAGGTTAAAGTAAATGATGCGAAAAAAAGTTACCTGAAATCCCCAAAGCAGTGTTAATACCTAGTAGTATTATCTTAAGGCTCATCCTACTTGTAGAATAGTTGCATTAGAGTACATTGGTCATTAAGCAAGATGTTTATCTAAAAATGCTTCTAACTGTGATTTCGGTAAGGCGCCGCTTTTGGTTGCTGATGCCGTTCCATCTTTAAAGAGAATTAATGTAGGTATACTACGTACGCTATACTTTATCGATGTTGCTTGGTGCTCGTCAACATTTAATTTAGTAAATTTTACTTTTCCAGCATATTTCATGGCAAGTTCATCTAAAATAGGAGTGATGGCTTTGCAGGGACCGCACCACTCTGCCCAAAAATCAACTAATACAGGTAGCTCAGATTTAAGTACCTCTTCTTCAAAGCTATGATCGGTTAAATTAATAATGGATGAATTAGTCATGGTGTAACCTATTTGACCTCAAAAAAAAGTATTTGACAAGCTATACTCACAGCAATTGGTTTTTTTGGCAAGCGTCGCGACCATGCAGATAGCAAATTGGAACGGCAACACAAACAAAAATTTAAGTCAAAGAGTATATTATTCATGCTCAGGAGCTACTACGTAAATACCAGGAGCGTTCCGTAAGTAACCGTTATAGTCCATCCCATACCCAAAAACAAAACCATGGTCCATCGTAATAGCCGTAAAATCTGCGGAAGTTGTTCCTCCTGGCAAACGCTCAGCTTTTTGTTTATCGAGTAAGACAGCGGTATGTACCGTGTGTGCTCCCTGTTCACGACAATAATCAACGATGGCCGCTAATGTCAAGCCGCCATCTAGAATATCCTCTATAATCAATATATTACGATCTTTAAGCGATACGCGTGGTTTAGCTATCCAGAGTATTTCGGCTTGTCCAACGGTTTCATGTGAGTAGCGCGTAGCATGAACGTAGTCGAGTTCTAAAGGGAAATCTAGACGTGGAAGTAAGTTTCCCGCCGGGATAAGACCACCAATCATGACACATAAGACCACTGGATTGCTTTCACTTAGTTTATCGCTAATCGCCTTAGCCATGTTATCTAAACCTTTTTCGATTTCTTCTTTAGTAAAAAGACGAGTCGCTTTTCTTTCGACTTCTTGTATGTGACTTGGAATTAACATGCATGCATCCTAGTGTTCGATTAGAGATTTTAATAGATTAACCGCACTACCCCAAGCATCGGTTTGTTGTAGTGTAGGGAGCGTTAGTGTGCGACGAGGAAATAATTTTTGCAAGTACTGAAAATTATATAGTTTGGTTAGTTCTGGAGGCCGTTTTAAATTTTCTATCGTTGACAAATCATCCGTGAATAAATATTACATATATACATTAGAAAAAATTTACCTATTTTTAAGGAAAATTTAATTGTAACACCGATGATATTCATAATTAATGAGCTACTTTTTGGTACCTAAAATACGAGATTTTTTGGTTTAATTATGAAAATACCGACGTCTCTCTAAGCAAATAAACGATTAAAATGAAAGATCACATTCCGCAAATATTTTTGGCTAACATTCCCCTTGACAGAAAAAATGTATGAGGTAGAATTCGCGAGCTCTTGAGTTTTTGGCTTGAGGGAGTGGAGAGAAGAGTTAGAGTTGAAGTAGTGTAAGAGCTATAAAGCATCTAAAAATATCTTAAAAGTTCATTAACAAAGTAAAGCAGTAAGCAAAGTGTGTGGGCGCTTGGCAAGAGCCGATATGAGGGCTATTAGAAGCAATTTTGATAGTTATAAGTATTAGCAAACCGAGCGCTGAGATTGTGAGAGATCATAATT
>CANJLU010000020.1 GCA_947475085.1 Coxiellaceae bacterium | reverse complement strand
CACCATGAGCAAATGGCAAATGATTTGCTGGCAGCGAGTAGTTGTGAAAATACCGAAGTGTATATTGCCCTTTATCAATCGCAAGGCAGCAATATGAATAAATGGCAAGAAGTTGTCGTTTCATTAGTTAATTATGCTATGGGACGACCAATTTATTCCAATGAAACGGATGTCCGTGCAGCGATTCGTTTAAACGATAGAAATTTAAATCATGCATACGTTGCAGTAAACGTGCACAGCGATGCGATTTTGTCCGATGAGAAGGGCGGCCGTACTGATCGCGAAGGACGTAAGTTAATTAGCTTATCAGAAGCGGCAATACAGCTGAAGAATATCGTGCGCTTGGTACATGCCACGGGACAATATAAGTTGGTTAGAAATTTTTTAGTTAAGCAAAATTGAATTAAATAGAAAAACGTACTCCAACAACTCGAGTGTGAAGAGTATACAAAAAAATAAATAACTTATGGCCGCACCAGCACAACAACAGCAATCCGGAGATAACTCACTTGCTCCATTATGGATCATTTTATGCATCTTTTTGTTAGGATGGTTGCTTTGGGCCTTTTTTCACACACAAATTGTTGCCTTTGCCTTACAGATTAAATTCTGGGAATCGCGTTTAATTTCGTTGGTATTGCCTTCTATGGCACTGCTTCCGGCGAGTATCCAGCACTTAATTCCCGCGCAAGTCGCCTTTCCACAATTATTAGATATTAGTCGTGAAGTCGGTAGTTATATACGTTACCCGATTATTGTGGTCCTTGTCGTATTAGCGTTAATTATTTATTTCGGTCATATTAATTTACAGTTTAAAAAGTTTTACAACATGGACACGCTCGCAGAAGCAGAACGGAAAAATTGGCCACAGATTTCGCCGGTCATTAAGCTTGATTTAGTTAAGGAAGATATTGATAAAGGGCCTTGGGCGATGGCATCATCACCGATGCAATTTGCCAAAAAATATCAACTGTTAACGGAAGAAAAAATCATTCCTTCCATGACTATGACAGCAAAAATGCATAATCAAAGGACGGTAAGTATCAAGAGAGAGGCCGCACATCACGTTTTCGTCATGCAATGTGGAGAATATTGGCAAGGTAGCCACTATTTAAAACCGGAGACTAAAGCTTTATTTGCCATATTTGCTGCAAGAGCTAATCGCGATCGCGATGGTGCATTGAAATTATTATTACAAATCGCCGAATCGACCAGCAGTGGACGACTTGATTTTTCTGGGGTTGACGCCTTGTTAGAAAAACATAAAAACAATAAATTGGTCCAACGAGTGATGCATAGTCACGCGTATGTTTTAACGGTAATGGCCTCGATGTTAGTTTTAGCAAGGAAGGAAGGGGTTTTAGCAACGGCGGATTTCTTATGGCTTAAGCCGACCGATAGATTATTATGGTTTATGTTAAATTCGGTTGGCCGTCAAACCTCTTTTGCAGAAGTAAGCGGTCCATTTGCGCACTGGAATGTCGAGCGAGCAATGGGCCGAAGACTCATGGTTCCTATGGTAGACGAAGCGGTGAATGGTTTGGAAGCTGCGATTAAAGACATACTTTATATTCCTGATTCGGAAGAAGGGTGAAAGGTATATTATCGTCATTGCGAGCGCGTAGCGCGCGGCAATCTAGAAAATACGTAACTGAATGGATGGCCACGCTCAACTTCGTGAGCTCGCCATGACGGAATATTAATAAAGCTGAGAGTTGATTACGGTATGGTAGCTATAGCACGTGGTTTAGAACAAAAACACGAACAAGATCCGCGTAAGTTATTACGAGATACGCGTACGCTATCCCAGCGTTTTGTCGATTTTTTCAAAAACCCTTCGGCAGTGACGATTTTATTAGTAGGTTTTGCCTCGGGCGCATTTTTTATTCCGGCTATTGCCGATATTATTTTTCTACTCGGTATCTTTTCATTTCTTTATGCTTATACACGGAAAACCAACTTACCGTTTCGGATGCCGCAACGTTCGCATCGATTAGATCACAACGATTTGAAAGCTGGGACCAATAAGCCGCAAAAAGCCCGCGGCATCTGCTTGTTTGGTAATGAAATATCCAGTGGCGAAGAATTATGGTTTAGCAACGATGATATGCGCACACATTGTTTAATCTTTGGCTCTACCGGTAGTGGTAAAACCGAAGCATTAATATCGCTGGCTTTCAATGCATTGGTACAGGGTAGTGGTTTTATTTATGTGGATGGAAAAGGCGATAACAGTTTATTTGCAAAAGTCTTTTCTATGGCCCGTTCCATGGGGCGTGAAGATGACATTTTGGTCGTCAATTTCATGACCGGTGCGCGGGATATTGTCGGACCACAAGAAAAACGCTTGTCGAATACCATGAATCCCTTTGCTAATGGTTCTTCGAGCATGCTATCGCAGCTCGTGGTCAGTTTGATGGATAGCAGTAGTAATACACCAGACGGTGATATGTGGAAAGGTAGGGCGATAGTCTTCGTTGAAGCGTTAATGAAATTATTGGTTTATATCCGCGATCAAGGTGGAATTTTATTAGACGTTAACGTCGTACGTAATTATTTTGAGTTAACACGCGTAGAAAATATTGTTATCGATAAAATATTTCCACGTGATGGTCAAGAGCCTTTGAGCTTAATGGACGTGCCGGAAGTTGTACTAGAACCGATTACCAATTATCTTATTAACTTACCGGGCTATGATAAATCCAAAAAAGGCAAACAAGTCTCGCAAGTATTAGAACAGCATGGATTTATTACCATGCAATTAACCCGTGTGTTTGGTTCCTTAGCCGATACCTATGGCCATATTTTACGAACTAATTTGGCAGAAGTTGATTTAAAAGACGTCGTTTTAAATCGTCGTATACTATTGGTGTTATTACCTGCTTTTGAGAAATCACCGGACGAATTATCTAATCTAGGTAAAGTAATCATTGCTTCTTTAAAGGCCATGTTAGCCGCTGGTTTAGGTGAGGAAGTGGAGGGAGATTACCGCGATATTATTGAACGTAAGCCCACCAATTCTTTAACGCCTTATTTATGCGTATTAGATGAATATGGTTATTACGCTGTGCCTGGGTTTGCAGTGGTTCCCGCACAAGCACGGTCTTTAGGTTTCTCTATCGTTTTTGCAGGGCAAGATTTACCTGCCTTTCAAAAAGCTTCAAAAGAAGAAGCAGCATCGATAGGTGCAAACTGTAATATTAAACTTTGTATGAAATTGGAAGATCCATTGGAAACCTGGGATTTCTTTTCCAAAAGCGCGGGCGAAGCTTGGGTGACCAAGGTCGATGCTTTTCAAACACGTGCTGAAAGTGTGATGAATAATTATGCTGATACACGCAGTGCATCTTCAGAGAAACGCGCGCGTATCGATTTGCTCGACTTAAAAGAACAGCGTGAAGGTGAAGCACACATTTTATTTAAATCGAAGATTATTCGTGCACGCTTATTTTATGCGAATCCACGACCGGTGGCACGCATGCGGCTTAATCAATTTTTGAAAGTGGGCTTACCGACTAATCGTTATTTGTTAGATTTGCAAACACGTTTGCAAAATTTTCGGCAAGTGACGGATAAAGAACAATTTTCACTGAAAAAACTCGACGAATCACCCATTATTACCACGTTGTCGCAAACCTTGTCCGAACATTCTGATCTCAGTCCTATTGCTGCTGCCATGCCTGCCTTATTAGCATTAAATGAGCCGACAGAGACCACTAGAGAAGAAAGTGTCATCGAGGAAGAAGTATCATTACCAGTAAATGAATTGAATGTATTTACTCCATTAACCGCGACACCCGAATTAGCTAGTCTGATGGTGGTGGATAATTTAGAGCAATTTAATGCGGCATTTTTGAAACGTGCTGCGACGCAAAAACAAGTTGCCGTAATAGAAAAAGTATCGGGTAAATTTGAAAAACATGCTAATAGTATCGCCACTGAGATTGTTCAGGATATGGCGCTAGCAACCCATTACCCACCCGCGCTGCATAACATCTTCCCAGGCGCGGAAGTGGCTAAGGACGTAAATAAATTGCTGGCAGCTATTAAGAAAGAGCGTGAAACGAGCGAACAAAAATCGGATGCAGCGAGTTAATTATGAAAAATCGAATTTTTGTAGTATTTATTTTTTTGTTACTTACCGCCTGTGCGAGTACACCCAAAAAACCACTGAGCCCAGCCGCTCAGCAAGCAAATTTGTTAAGCGCGATTAGCAAAGCAGGTGTGCGTAGATTGGAAGTGGGCGATGAATTGCGATTAATTCTTCCTAATGCATGTTTCTTTATAAACGGCACTTCTCGGTTAAAAGTCAGTGCTTATCCTACATTAGGTTTGCTCGTGACCCTGCTGAATCAGCGAAAAAATATGGGTATTGATGTGTTGACGTTTACTCCCACACCCGATTTAGAACAAGAAACCTCGGACTTAGCAAAACAACAGGCCTTAGCTATTCAAGATTATCTATTAGATCATGGCTTAAACACACGAATTATTGTCGCGAGAGCCTGGGATAGAAATGATCAAAGCGATGAGCGAGGCGTGAGATTTGACGGAGATCAACCGCAAATTCTATCGACTGAGATAAGAACCCGGCATTTACTCCCGGAAGATAGTGAGTGAGGGAAGGGCCTAATAAAATTTAGGAAATGAATGAGTAAATAATCATAAAAACCCTTTTTTTTGGGGAAATTAAATAGTGTATTTAAGACTAGCTTTTTTGACGACTATTGGGTTATAGTTCGTTGAAATAAGGCCGAATTTGACAAAAAGAGGGTCACCGTGGGGAACCGGATTGAGTTGCTTAAATCGCGTAAAGGGTTTTATCGGGATAATTACAACCGCGTCTGTAATGCGCTCTTGCTAACGTTATTTATTATTTTGATGCTGAGTGCGTTGGTTATTTATCTGACTATTTTTACGCCTACGCCTGATTTTTATGCAAGCTCTCAAGACGGAAAATTAATCCGTTTAGTTTCATCTGATTTCCCTAGCATTGCGCGTACTTAATTAATAAAAATAATTTTAAATTGAGATGACCATGAAAGAAGATGCCTTACAAGTCGTTAAATTACGTAACGAATTTTATCGGGATAATTATAGAAAAGTTGTCGCCGCTTTGATGTTTAGTTTTTTCGTTATGCTAATTTTGGCCGGCGCTCTATTTTACATCGTCGCACACCCACCTGCACCCCGTTATTTTGCCAGCAGTAGTGATGGTCGTATTGTTCCCTTGGTGCCTTTTTCACAACCGAATTTAAGTAATGCCGCGGTATTAGAATGGTCTAATACCGCGGCTACAGCCGCTTATAGTTATAATTTTGTTAATTATCGACAAGCACTACAACAAGCCGCTGATTATTTTACGCCTGAAGGAAAACAAATGTTTTTTTCGGCGATTAAGAGTTCGAATAATTTACAGGCGGTGATCAGCAAAAAGTTAATTGTTTCGGCTGTAGCGACAGGTGTTCCGGTCATATTAGAGCAAGGTCTATTAGCGGATCGTTATACCTGGAAGGTGCAAATTCCGATGCTGATTACTTTCCAAAGCGCTAGTCAGTTTTCTCAGCAAGCAGTGACAGTGACGATGTTGATAGTTCGGGTCTCGACCTTAACATCGCCACGTGGTATCGGTATTGCACAATTTATTGTATCGGGAGGCGGGGGTATAACCGGTTAACAGGTATGTATTTTTTAACTGTCCAAAAAACAAAGTTACGCGCTATTTTTAATTTTTTAGCGTTCATCCTATTGGTCAATATTTCGGGGCTGTCGATAGCTGCAGAAAGTTCAAGCAAACAGGACGCCACTGCATCTGGCAATTCCGCCGAGACTACTGCCGATAGTAAAGATTCAGTTTCTATTCAATCATTGAATAAAGCCGCTTTTGGATCGATGGCACAAACCATGCTGCCAATGTCACCGGAGCAAATAAAACGTTTAAGAGAACTGTTCAATCAGACGCAAGCAGCCGCTGCTACTACGCCGGGTACGCCACCACGTCCCACTATTTCATCGCAATATGTGAAATTAGAACCTGGCGCTACACCAACGGTTATCCGTTTAGCCGAAGGTTACGTGACGACACTGGCATTTCTTGATTCCACCGGTCAACCCTGGCCGGTGGATAATTATGATATCGGTAATCCACAAGCGTTTAATATTCAATGGGATAAAAAAAGTAATTTATTGATGATACAAGCAACCTCCTTATATAACGTTGGAAATCTTGCTATACAGCTACGTGGTTTAGAAACACCGGTGATGGTGACACTAATTTCCGGTCAAAAAGCGGTAGATTATCGAATTGATTTACGAATTCCTGGTAATGGACCCAATGCAAAAGCACTCTTAGGTAGAAATTTACCGCAAAGTGCCGATCCGGCCTTATTAAATATTTTAGAAGGTGTCCCGCCAGCAGGAAATACTGCATTAAAAATTTCGGGCGGCCTCGCCCAAGCTTGGCTAGTAGGCGATCATATTTATTTGCGCACACGTTTAACCTTAATTTCACCCGCTTGGATTGCAACCATGTCGAGTCCAGATGGTATGAAGGCATATGAAATGCCTAAAACACCCCTAATCTTGGGTTTTGAAGATGGACAGTCTATCCAATTAAAAGTTGAAGGGTTTTAAATAATTTTATGAAACTTCAATTACAAAATATTACGCGTTTATTTAAAAATATTCGTACGCGCAGCATTATCATACTAACCGGCTGCATACTGTTATTTGGTTTTTTATATGGTTACATTCATCTTTCTAAAAAATCACCCGTCGAAGAATCGTCCATACAATTAAAAGGATCTCCAGCTAATATCCAATCTGTTCCTGGTGGTGTAGAACAATCACCGTCTGCCGACTACCAACGTTTGCAAGCACAACAAAACCTGGAGCAAGCGGCTATAGCCGAAAAAACCGGGGCGAGTGCTATTCCGACCTTATTGGACTCTAACCAGTTTAATCAAATGGGACAGAGTGTTAATGGTAGTTCGCCTTGTCCAGCGATGAATACTGGCTGTTCACCTTGTGATGACTGTGCAAAATATAGGGCGTGTTCCGGCATACAGTCGACACTAACGCCAGTATCCTCGCTACAGCCTAGCCAATTGAAGTCGGGAACTTTAATCTATGATACGCAAGGAAAAGTGATTGGGCATCTGGGTGTCGATGGCAAAGTACGGGATGCTAATGGGCAAATTATAGGCCAAGTGGGCCCGGATGGTTTAGTCCGATCAGAAGATGGAACGGTTATTGGTAGTGCTGCTGTCCCTGCGATGGGGGATGCCGTTTATGATGTGGCAGGCCGATTAATAGGTACGGTAGGTCGAGACGGAAAAGTGAGGGATGCAAAAGGTCGCGTAATTGGCGTCGTAGGTCCGGATGGTATCGTACGTAATCTAAAAGGCGCAGTGATTGGTAAAGTAGTCGTTCCCAAAGCCAGCATTGTTATTCCGGCTTATGATAAAAAAGGTCATCTCATTGGTACAGTGGATGCCGATGGTAAGCTAAGAGATGCCAATGGACATATTATTGGTGAAGTTGATGCGGATGGTTCGGTTCGAAATGCGGAGGGTGATATTATCGGTAAAACCGGTGTCAATATGACCGGCGCCCCAGTTTATGATCCCGAAGGCCATTTGCTAGGCACTATCGGCGCTGATGGTAAGTTAAGAGACGCTGCAGGAAATATTATCGGAGAAGTCGATGCCAACGGTGTGGTGCATAATCCAGCCGGCAAAATTATCGGCCATGCTTATTTAAAGGGAACCCACGAAAAAAGACATGCCATTCCAGGCACGCCGGTTTACGACCATCAGGGTAAATTATTAGGAACACTGGATAGCGACGCTGAAGTACGCAATGCACAAGGTAAAGTCATTGGTAAATTAGATACTGACGGTTTGGTACGCGGATTACATGGGGAAATAATTGGAAAACTCGGCGCAACCGCACCTGGCACACCGGTATATGACAAGCTAGGCCATTTAGTGGGTACCGTGGGTAGTGATGGGATCGTTAGAGATGTACAAGGTAAAGCACTAGGAAAATTAGGAGCGGATGGCATCGTTCGCGATTCGCAAGGGAATCCTATAGGGAGTATTACACCACCACACAGAAATACTACTGCATTACCAAGCAACGATAATAATGCAACAACGACTAATGCAGCGGTTAGCTTACTCTCAGAAACTACAAATAAACCCAATCCAGAATTACAAGCCATTTTAGATAGACAAGCACAACAAATCTCAGCTCAGAAAGCCGATCAATTGCAGCAACAAATGCAAGGTTCGATGAGTACGCAAGCTAGCCAACTTTTTGCAGCGTGGACTTCGCCGAATCAGCAATATGTCGCAGGAACTCCGGATTTAAATCGTCTCGGGGCTGGTTTAGGTGGCGCATTGACTGGATCTCCAGCAGGCGCCAGAGCCCCTGCTGTAAAAGCGGGAACGATTATGTACGCAGTGCTATTAACGGCGGTCAATAGTGATGAGCCAGGCCCCGTACTTGCTGAGATTGTACAAGGTAAATTTAAAGGCGCCCGTATAATGGGTACCCTAAGTAATCAAGGTCAAAAGGTTTTACTTTCCTTCAATACCTTAACCCTACCCAAATTATCCGAAAGTGTGGCAATTAATACCGTTGCTATTGATGAGAATACCGCCCGTACCGCTTTATCCAGCGATACCAATAATCATTATTGGTTACGTTATGGGACTTTATTTGCTTCTGCTTTCATCCAAGGTTATGGACAATCTTTTATAAATTCGGCGCCAAATTATAATATTTCGCTATTCCCATCGCCAACGCCCGATCAGCCACAAAAAAATAATCTATCGCCACGCGATAGAGTTTTTGTCGGTTTAGGTCAAGTCGGTTTGCAATATTCATCCGTATTGAGAAATATATTCAATACACCGCCGACAGTAAAAGTTTTTTCAGGAACACCCATGGGACTATTATTTCTTTCCGATTTAGCGGCATTACCGACGAGTTAAGTTTTATGCTTAATTATATTTACAGACCTGTGTACAGTACAAAAATTAAAAATAACTCGTCATGGCGAGGCCGAAACGTGAGTGAGGCCGTGGCCATCCATGGGTTGCCACGCACCTACGGTGGTCGCAATGACGATTAATATTTTACCCGCTCGCAATGAGGGTAAAGCTTTATTACTATTCACAGCAAAATGAGGCGATAATGGATAAGAAAAATTATAATTCTGATGAAGAATACAAACTTCAGGATTCAACAACAGAATCAGAGTCACACTTTTCTGGCGCAACGAATAGCCCCGATCCGGCATCGGCTATTTTGGAAAAGACCCAACGCCATCATATTTTTTTAATTGTATTTATTATTTTTGCTAGTTTGGGCATTTATAAACTAGTAGGAACCATAGTACATAGAATGCATGCTACGTCTAAACCTATCGTCGCCCATGCGCCAAAACCTGCTGTACCGGTAATCCCAGCAGCGGTGCAAGCTAACATGGCGCTGGATAATCGTTTCAATCATGTAGAGCAAGAGCAACGTGAATTACAATCGCATTTGCAAGCGTTTGATTCGGATCTAAGCGATATTAAATCCACTTTAGCGGATCTTAATTCGCGATTAGTCGATATGAATGAGCAAACTCAATTGTTACGGTCGCAACAAGAAGCTTTTTTGCAAAAGCAGCAAAAAACAGAAACTAAACTAACCGAAAGAAAAAAATCCGCGCCTAAACCTATTTATTATGTGCGTGCCATTATTCCGGGTCGTGTGTGGTTAACTTTGCAAGATGGTTCGACGCTCACTTTAGGAATGGGCGATAAATTGGTAGGTTATGGTGTTATAACAGCGATAGATCCCAATCAGGGGACTATCACATTGAGTTCAGGCGCCATTATTGGTTACAACCCAGATGATAGATAATTAATATGCGTTTATTTGAAGGTAACATCAATTTAATGAAAAAGCAGTGGAGAAACGCTCTCTTTCTGCTGTGTTGTTTGTTGCTCAGTGGATGCAGTAAGGGGATTGATTACCCCAATATTGAACACATGCTGCTAACCGTGACGGATCAATTTCCTAATATTTACCGTTTGATTACCGCCTTAGCCTATTTGATGGGCATCGCTTTTATTTTTCGAGGAGTCTATCAGTTAAAGGTGTATGGCGATCTGCGGACCATGATGTCGGTACAAACTAACTTTAAAGCCACTATGATGGTTTTTTTTGCGGGTACGGCACTGCTTTATGCGCCGACCGCCTTTAAAAGCATGATGTTATCGACTTTTGCGACGACTTCGGTGGAAGATCCGATGAGTTATGCGCCGGCTACGAGTCTGTCGACATTATTAGCTTCGCGGGCAGTTTTGCTCTTTGTTCAATTAATAGGTACTATCTCGTTTATTAAAGGCTGGGTGAGCTTAACCCATGTATCGAATCCCAATGGTAGAAGTACCATGGGTAAAGCCGTTACGCATATAGTCGCGGGTCTTTTAGCGATTAATATCGAAGGTACAAAACAAATGCTAGAAGCTAGTTTTGGTATGTGAGTAGAGTGGTTCATTATTATAATTAGTATGCTTGGAGAGAATAAAATGAAGAATAAATTGCAAAAAACTAAGCTGATACAACGCAGCGTGTCTAGCTTGGGCCAATTATCCCTATGGATGAGTGTCTATTTTTATACGAGTTTAGCACTCGCTGCTGATTCAAATGACGATAATTTAGGTAAGGTGGCCAGCACGATTACTAGCTCATTTGGTCAATTAGCTAAGTTGATTACTGCCGGGGCGTATATGGCGGGAATTGGTTTTTGTATGGCTTCGATGCTGAAGTTTAAAGCGCACAAAGATAATCCTACGCAGATCCCGATAGGAACGCCCATCGCGTTACTGTTTATTGGTGCCGCACTGATATTCTTACCGAATATATTCAAAATTGCCGGTTACACGATTTTTGGTGGAACCAGTGGAGCAGGTGGTACGGGCGGTGTTACAGGTCTTCCAGGAGGGGATTTGTAAAGCAACCTTGGAAAACTATATGAGTTATAGGGTGTTTAGCTATAAACACCCTTAACTTATTTTTTATCCTAGGAGTTTGTTGCTGAAGATCATGCTAAAGTTTTCATCCGTTATTGCGAGCACATAGAATAGGATTCGTCATTGCGAGCACCGCAGGTGCGCGGCAATCTAGACATTCGTTCACCATGACGGTGATTTTTACGATATTCTCCTGAATAGAAGAATGATTTAAGGATTAAAAAATGCATGAAGAATAAAAAAATGGTTTTGGTTAAAAAATTAAGTGTCCAGCGCTTAATGTCCTTACTAACGGTGATGTTTTTTACCAGCTTGAGTTATACCGCGGTGAGTAGAGCCGATGTAATGACCTTAGGGGATATGGCTTTAACGATTACCAAATCGTTTGAGGGTTTAGCCAAACTGATTACCGCAGGTGCTTATATGGCGGGGATTGGTTTTGTAATGGCCTCGATGCTGAAATTTAAAGCACATAAAGATAATCCAACGCAAATTCCGATAGGAACGCCTATCGCTTTATTATTTGTAGGATCAGCGTTAATTTTTTTACCGCATATATTTATTATTGCCGGTTACACGATTTTTGGCGGGACCAGTGGCGCAGCTGGAATTTCGGGTACGACTGGATTGCCGGGTCTTTAAACGATGTATCCAATTAAATTAAATGTAAATCCTCATGGCTGGCGCCTGTTTATGCAACGTAAGTTGGATCGGCGCTTTGAGGAATTTAGTCAAAAAATTTGGCAGCGAGATGAATTTACGTGTCAATTTTGTGGCTTACAATCAAAAAAACATCAAGAGGTAGTTAATTTAGATCAAAATTATCATAACAATAAATTATCTAATTTAGTTACCGCTTGTAGTTTATGTACTCAATGCTTTTTTTTAGAATCAGTTGAAACCTATGGCGGAGGTAATTTAATTTATTTGCCGGAAATAACGCAAAATCATTTGAATGGTTTTTGTCATTTGGTGTTTACGGCGATAAATAATGAAACCAAATATAAAGAGACCGCGCAAAATGCTTATCGAAATTTAAAGCTACGCGCTCAGGTTTTAGAAGATGAGTGGGGTGCACAACTGCAGGAGCCTGCAATTTTCGGTCAACTCATCATAGAATCTGAAAATAAGGGGTTGCTGGACAAGAAAATTTTTAGCGCTATACGTTTATTGCCCTCGCGCGCAGGATTTAGGTATCAGAGTACAGAGTGGTCACGTTCAATAACAACACTTTTAAAATAAAAAAAATTGCATGGCTAAATTTCTAGATTCATTTTTAGATGGAATAGATTCCTTCCTAGCCTGGTTGAGTACCTCACTTAAGCAGACGGTGGAATCCTATTGCGATTTAGAAACCGCCGATAGTCCTAGCGTACTCGTCGCCCATGACGGTTCGCTCATTTCAGTGATTCAGATTGTGGGTGTGACACAACTGATAGGAACGACTGAATTCCAGCGACTGCACGAAGGATTAACCCAGACCTTGCAAACCGCACTTTCGCGTTCAGGTCATGCTTTGCAAGTGTTATTTCAATACGATAGGCAAATGGTTTCCGAGCTACTAAAAGAAATTTTAGAGCCTGGCAAGCAAACCAGTCAACGCTTAAATTTAGACTTAAGTGATTTATTTGCTGAGCGAACTAATTTTCTGGCGAAACACTGTGCCTCAGAAAGTGTTTATTTTGTTTGTTGGACGCGTCCAACAAGCTTAACCACAGAACAATATCAGCGCTCAAGCAAAGATAAACTAAAATTTATTCGCGAAAAGAAAATTCCTCCTTCCATATTGACACAAAATGTTATTGCGGCTATTCCTGATTTACGCGACACGCACGATGCATTTATCCGTTCGATACGCCATGATTTAGCGGATTTAAATATTGCTGCCAATTTATTGGAAGTACATGATGCGTTGCATGCGATACGTTCGGTAGCTGATCCTGCTTTTACTGATAAAGATTGGCGCCCGGCATTACCTGGCGATAAGATTTCACTGAAAGAATATGATCGCTCGCGCAATACTATCTCCGATGTGCTGTGGCCTTCATTGGCGCGCCAAGTATTACCGCGTGATGCCGAGAATTTGGATTTAAGGACCGTTCGCTTTGGCGATAGAATTTATTCTTGTGTGTTTATTGATTTGTTACCGAAAGAAATAAAAACCTTTAATTCCTTACTACAACGTACTTTGTCGGCAAGAATTCCCTGGCGTATCTCATTCTTTATCGAAAGTGATGGGTTACGTACTATAAAATTACGATCGGTATTGGCTTCTATATTAAGTTTCTCATCGGCACAAAATCGCTTACTGAGTGATGCAAATAATTTATTACAATATGTGGCTATTAATACCGATGATGCGGTGGTGAGATTACGCGTAGCCGCATGCACGTGGGCACCCGAGGGACAAATAGGTTTATTACGTACGCGTGCTGCAGAGTTGGCGAAAGCTATCGAAGGCTGGGGTTCTTGCGATGTTTCTGAAGTTTCTGGCGATCCATTTGGCGGTCTTGCTTCAACATTATTAGGTATATCCGCAGAAAGTGTTGCAACACCGACAATACTGCCGTTTTCGCAGGTCGTGTATATGTTACCGATTACCCGACCGGCATCACCCTGGAAAACCGGTGCTCAATTATTCCGTACTCCTGATGGGAAGCCTTGGCCATTTCAACCGGGCTCTAGCGAACAAACCACGTGGATCGATCTAATTTACGCACGTCCTGGTTCAGGAAAATCCGTATTATCCAATACGTTAAATTTGGCATTGTGTTTGGCGGGTGGTTTACAACG
This sequence comes from Coxiellaceae bacterium, assembly GCA_947475085.1. Classification (GTDB taxonomy): domain Bacteria; phylum Pseudomonadota; class Gammaproteobacteria; order Diplorickettsiales; family Diplorickettsiaceae; genus Aquirickettsiella. The sequence goes on along the minus strand of CANJLU010000020.1, from coordinate 5,639 downwards.
TTTACCACGTATTGCCATTATCGATATTGGTCCTTCGAGTAGTGGTTTAATTTCTTTATTGCGCGAGGCATTACCGTTTGCGAACCGGCATTGGGTGGCGTATCACCGTTTACGCATGACAGCGGATTATTCGATTAATCCGTTTGATACACAGTTGGGTTGCCGTTATCCGACACCGCAAGAACGTAGTTTTTTAGTGAATTTTTTAACCTTATTAACTACGCCCTTAGGCGCGGTAAAGCCTTATGATGGTATTTCTGACATGGCTGGATTGGTTATAGATGAGCTTTATAAAAATCTATCGGATGAAGGTATGCCGTACCCTTACACCGCGGGCATTGAACCCTTGGTCGATGGGATATTAGAAGAAATGAGTTTTATTCCTGATCAGCGTACCACTTGGTGGGAAGTCACCGATGCCTTGTTTATTTCTGGATTCCCGCATGAAGCGATGTTGGCACAACGCTATGCGATGCCTTTGCTGGCTGATGCCGCCGCCATTTGTCGTACCCCTATCATTGAAGATTTGTATGGAAAAATAACCGCGCCGACCGGCGAGAGTTTAATTAATGCATTTTCCCGTATGATTTCTGGCGCCATACGCGAATATCCGATTCTATCGCGCGTGACGCGTTTTGATTTGGGCGAGGCGAGAATAGTCTCATTAGATCTAGATGAAGTCGCAAAAAGCGGTGGCGATGCTTCTGATAGACAAACCGCTGTTATGTATATGTTGGCGCGTTATGTGCTTGCGCGACATTATTATTTGAGTGAAGAGAACTTAAATGATATTGCTAGCCAATATCGTGATTATCATAAGCAACGTATTGCTGAGTTGCGTGAAGATCCTAAACGTATTGTATTTGACGAATTTCATCGTACCTCAAAAGCAAAAGCAGTGCGTGATCAAGTGATCGTGGATATGCGTGAAGGTCGAAAATGGAATATTCAAATCGCGTTACTCTCTCAATCCTTAGATGATTTTGATGAAGTCATGGTTGAGTTCGCCACCTCTATTTATATTATGGATGCAGGTCCTGCACAATCAGTGGAAAAATCCGTAGAAACCTTCGGTTTATCACCCACTGCTAAAATTGCATTGCGTACGCGTGTGCACGGTCCACGTGAAGGTGGCGCTACCTTCCTCGCGCAATTTGCTACAAAACAGGGCATGAATACCCAATTACTGACCTTAACCTTAGGTCCTATCGAATTATGGGCGTTTAGCACTACGGTAGAAGATGTGAGTTTACGTAATCGACTTTATCATCATTTAGGACCAGTAGAAGCGCGACGCGTATTAGCACGCTTATTTCCCAATGGCAGTATCAAAAAATTGGTAGAAAGACGTTTAGCGAGCATAAAAGAAGATCACGGTGTTATCACTGAAGATTCTTGCTTAGGAATCATTGAACAAATTGCCGAAGAAATTTTAGTTAATTACCGTAAAGATCCGGAAGTGTCTGCACTTGCTGTCACTTAACCATGTTTAGCGATCTGTTGATTTAAAACATAACTCAAAGAACATTAACAACAAGGATGAGTCGATATGACGAGAGACAATCAGGAAGATAGTTTTGATTTTTTACAAGAAGATGAAGTCAGCAAATCGAAACAGGAGGTACTCAACACTATCCGTTTTGGAAATAATAGTTTAGATAAACAATTTAAACGCGATATTGAATTAATGAGTTTAGCGATCGTGCAATGCGGTCCATCAGAGCAAGATAAAATGAAAGCAGATAGTTTGTTAAAAGCTACGCTGCTTCCATTTTCTGGTCAGAACTATTATCGGCATAAGTCCGATCAACGTCTTTATCCTTTTAATACTTTAGACCCCTACCTCCAACATTCTTTGTTAAAGCATTTTCCTATTGCCGCCATTTTACTGCATGGCAGTCGCATATTGATAGAGTTTCCTAGCGGGATAGCGCGCGAATTTGTGGATTGGTTTATTATCGATAAGAGTAGTTGGCGTTATTTGGCGACGCATGGTATTAGTGCACTAACCGAACCTGAAGTTATACCTAAAAATCTCAAAGATAAAACATCCTATCCAGTAGTTAAATGTTTAAAAGAAGAAAAAGTCAATGGCGCACACGCGGCGCTTAATTTATTGTCGAATTCCATTTCCGGATTAATGGCCAACGCTTATTTTGCTTTCTCTGCGTGTGCACCCTTACCAGACAAGATGGATATTGCAGAACATTATGGGATCGATTTAGCGTTGGGAGGCGTAGGCAATCAACATTTTGCTTCAAAAAAAATTATTCAAAATAATGGTGAGCATGGCCATTTATACATTAATTTTTACCAAGGTTTGACTGAGAAAAAGCAGTCTGGATTATTATTAGGTATAGAACAATCCGCGCCAGGAAAACCTGATCAATATGGGGGAGAACATGATTTAAGCGCCAGTGATAAAGCATATAGTGCTTCCGGAGGGGATTTTTTTTGCAAAAAACCGACACTATTGGAAATTTATCAAAAAGATTATCGAGGATTAACCGTTCTTCCTTTCGCTAATTATTATGATAGTCTTTGGAACTTTATCACCGAAGAAACCTTTAATTTAATTAAAACTAACTTTGAAAAATGTAAATGTTTGTTAGGCTTATTAACAAAAGAAAAAAGTCTCGCCTTTATTAAGCAAATCCTAGCTGCTCCGGGTGGAGCAAACCAACAAGACTTTGATCAATTATTTGATTATTATTTCGAAGAAATTCCACAAGTCAAATTAAAAGTTAAAAAATCTAGTAAAGTGCAGGATAATTTAAAAGCTTTGCAGCAGGTTGTGCAGCGTTTAAAAATTGAAAATAAGCAACTAAAAGACAGCGTCAATGCTGATTTTCTTAATATGAAAACTGAAATGCAACTAGGAAAAAATACTATAAACGAGCAATTTCAAGAATTAACCGCTATTAGAGAATATTTACAAAACTTAAGCATTAAAAAAAATAATTTGGATATAAAGTTACAGGAGTGGTCTGTTGAATTAATCCATCTGCGCGACCAAGAAGTTAAATTACAGGTTGAGAACAACAAGTTATTAATTAGCTTGGCACTATGCTTTATGCTAGACGTGATCTTGCAGATGGGTTGGTCAGCAGATAAATCCCAGAAGAAAAAGATCCTAACAGGCTTACAACAAAAAACTCAGCTAAATGAGATGAATACCGAACAATTAACTTTTTTGTTAAAAAATTTTATCAGTGTCAGTTTAATGAATCGCTATTATTTCAAAGGGGAAACGCATACCGCTAAAGCATGTTTGATTTGTTTACAGTTACCACAATATAACTCTTTAGCAAGACTGTTAAACGTTGGCGATAATATACAATATCAGGATTTATTAGGTTTAGTGTCTGATAGCGAGGCGAAAAAAGAATATTTTATTTCAGCAAAATACAAAAAGAATCTGTATCGTTTTTATCAAAAACCGGACTCGAAAAAAATTCAACTCTCAAATGATAAATTTAGCTTAGCGATGCAACGCATAGTCTATATGCCGTAACTTATTCAGGTAGGGTTCAAATATTTTTTTACAAATTCAATAGGATTAATAATTTCAATATCTTTATATCCATTTACGCTCAGTAAATCGTTATCGCCACTAACAATCAATTGGCAATTTGCTGCCAAAGCGACGGCAATAATTTGTCATCATCAGAATCACGTGAAATAGGTGTTTTCAACTTTATTGGTGTGAAAAGTTCACTGTCTCTTATCATCAAATTAATAAAAGGTGCTATATCAACGTTAGGGTATTTTTTGGGCAAAATATCACTTACTCTACAATATTCATCTAAAATTTCTAAAGAAGATACAATTTTGAGTATTTTCTCGTGCCAAGCATTCAAAATTTTTGCAGGAGTACCTGACCAAAATATTCCAGAAATGAAAACATTCGTATCTAAGATAAGCTTAATCATTTTTTACGTGCTTTTTTAATGGCAGCACTGACAGATGCTTTTGTTAGGCCTGCTCTTTTTACCGCACGGCGTGTTTTTTTAATTAGGGAGTGGTATTCGCTTTGTTCAGGGGGAAATATAGTTTTTAAAATAACCACACCTTCCTCTGCTATTACTATAAATCGATCTCCCGTGTGAAGACCCATTTGTTCTCTAATTTCTTCAGGAATGACTATTTGGCCTTTAGATGATAATCTAGTGGTCGCTAATGTGCTCATAATTGCTCCTTGTATTCTTACCAGTAAGAATGATTATAATGAAATAAAGTTTATTTTTCAAATTCTTAATATTTCTGCCAATCGGAGAAATACTGGTCAAACTTATCGGAGGATAAAGAAACTATCATGACATTTGCACAACTACTTGAAGAAAGAGGTTTAAAAAGAGGCCGTAAAGATGAGCGCCAAAAAATGGCTAAAAACCTTTTAACCGAAGGCTTGTCTTTAGATTTAGTGAGAAAAGTCACCGAATTGTCTGATTTGGATTTAGTTGAATTGGAAAAATTCTAAAGATAGATCCGAGCGTGAAGGGTATTAATTGCATCTATGGAATGATTTCTATTCTTAAGGCATGAATCTCACTGCCCATGGTATCACCGAGTGCTGCATAAATAAGCCGATGGCAGTCAACTAAAGATTTATTTTTAAATAGAGGTGATGAGATCTGCACAGCAAAATGACCAGCACCTTCTTCAGCGTGTCCTATATGCTGATCACCTTCATCAATCACTTCCAAAAATGTCGTCGCGAGTGCCTGATAGAGTTTTTTGTGTATTGTGGAAGCGGTATCGAGTGTAAGGTTATTTTTCATGTTTTTTCATCAGTTCGAATATATCGCGCTAAATAAATAGCTTGCACGATTATAAATACAAACGTAATTCCCAACAAGCCGAATAACTTAAAATTTACCCAGGTATTGGTATCAAACGTGTAAGCGACCCATAAATTAATTCCGCCCATTAAGGTGAAAAAGATGATCCAATTTCTATTTAAAGAGGACCAAAGGTGTACGGGTAGGACAATATTCGTTTCTAACAGATGTTGGATTAAAGGTTTTTTACCAAAATATTGAGTCACTAACGCGCCACAAGCGAGTAACCAGTAAAGGGCAGTGGGCTTCCATTTTATAAGTAATTCATTATGCAACAACAGAGTCCCGCCCCCAAAGAAGAGGATGAGGACTAAGCTAATAAGCTGTATACTAGGTACGGTACGGTGCTTTATCCAGTAACTGATTACTTGTAACAAACTGATAATAATAGCGGCTGCGGTTGCTACATAGATGCCAAAAAGCTTGTAAGCAATAAAAAAGACAACTATAGGTAGAAAATCGACGAGTAAGCGCATTGAATGAAGGTAGTAGAGACTCGAGACACCTTAGTATACTCACAGTAATAGGATTTTTGTCAAGTGCTGTGTCCTTGCAGCAATCCGGTATAGTCAATATGTACATGAGGATTGCGAGTTAGCGGCAACACTGACAAAAAATCAAATGCGAAGAGTATATATAACAGTATGAGTTGTTTAGAAAAGGGTTAGCAATGTGAGCCAGTTTCTCAAGATCCATCCGGAAAATCCGCAGCTGCATTTAATTCGGCTTGCGGCGAATATGTTGATGAAAGAAGGAGTCATTGTCTATCCGACAGACTCGGCCTATGCCTTGGGCTGT
>CANJLU010000019.1 GCA_947475085.1 Coxiellaceae bacterium | reverse complement strand
TCTATTAAATGTTTTTTATGGTTAATATCACTAATAAACTCTTTTAGGCTAGTCCAGTTATCTTTAGTAGCTCTTATCCTGAGTTTCAGAATAATACCAGAATTGCTATTTATTTCAGCTAATGTCTCCTGTATGCTTGCAAGATTATTGCTAATCACTGCCAACTCTTTGCCTCCATTTAAAGCGTACTGAAGTTTATTTTCAGTCACTACGCTTTGAAGGATTAAAGGCTGCATAGACGTATTGGGATCATTCCTACAAATAGATATCTTATACTCAACCCATTCTTCGGTGCTCGCAAAGGCCATGAAGTCTCTCATGGTTTCTTTCATACCTTCTACATGATGCTCCCAAGAAGGTGGCATTCCTGCCGCTTCACCTCTTTCACGAATTTGCTCTTCTATCTTTTTGCGATAATCATCGAGTTCAGATTTAGTGTTTATTGCCTCCTGATCTAAATAACTTAATTTTAGTTTAAGCTCATCTAGAATTTGCTGAAAAGATACCAAAGCATTTTCATCACCGACTGCAACAGGATCAATATTAGCTTCTAGCTTGTTTATTTTTTCATAAAATTCTGCACTATAATTGCTTATCGTATTAAGCAGCTTATCAAAACCGGGCACTCCCGATTTCTCGCTAATTAATCTTCTAGTACATGGTTGAAAATAATTATCATTTAATAACTCGTTCAATAGATACTTCACGCGGGATAGCTTTGATTGAGATAGAATCGGTATTGATTTATGACGTATACCATTCTGCTTAGTACCCTCTAAAATAGTTGCTTCCATAACTATATCTCCCTGTGATAGCACGAGATTGAAATACGTTTATCACGTGTCTGCCATCCTCTGCGACCTCTGTCATAAAATCCCAAACACTTTCTAGTGTTAATGAACGATCGAAATACATTACCGTCTATAGGTTGGTTAATCCAGGAACGAGGTAAACGCAGGATACGCCCGGTGTCTTCTTCAGCCACTACCGGTAAAATACCATTGCGTTCACAATCTTCAGCAAAATTTTTTAGACTTTGCACGTCTTTTATCGCGCTTTTTAATCTTAACTTAATAATCAGCTTCATCTCCTCTTCAACAACACCTTGTATTGATTCAGCAATACCAGCAAAATTATTACCAATCGTATGCCAGGCATTAACCATAGCCAACACCGCGGCAGCTGCTTTAAGGTTAGATTGACCTAATGAGTTAAAATTATCGGAAAGTATTTGTAAAGCTGCACACTGGGTTTGTAAACGCTCAAACACTATGACTGTCTCTTGATAGGTGTGCTGTGCTTGCTTTTTTTCTTCAACAGATTGGGCCAATAACCCCCCTCCCGTAGCCGTAGTCGCTATACCTGCTATGAGCATATATATACCACCAGGGGCATTAGTAAGCATCCCTAAGACACTAATGAATATCATTATAATACCTAGCGCTGCCATTGCAGCTAAGGCTGGAATAACTTGGTTGAGAAAGTTTATGCGACTATCAAGTCTTATCATGTCTTGTTGGAGCATGTTTAATTGACCATCTTGACCCAAATATTTTGCATCTGCTTCTTGTTTAATCGACATAAAATTTCTTAAGTCTTCTCCTAAATCTCCATTGAAATCACTCAAGTTTCCTGAGAGGTCTAGTATTTTTGTCTGGTTTTTATCGGCATCTCCTTTAAACGTATTTATTAGCTGAAGAAAATCTTCTTTACCGGCTATGGTGTCAATATTATCCACTATCTGCTCTATATCGGCTGGTGTAAGAGACCCATAAAAATTACAAAACTGCTTTACTTGGGTGTAAACTTTAATGACAAGTGGATTGAGAACATTTAACCAATAAGCAGAATTTTCTCGGGCAAGTTTTTGGCTAGGAACGATGTTCTGTATTCCATCAAGACTAACATTAGGCTGCATGTTAACGAGCGTACAATAATTTTGTATTGCTGCAGCAAACCCAACATTATCAGACAGGGCTGTTTTGGTTTTTTCTACAGGAATAATAGGATGCTCTTTCGCATAGCGATAGAGATTCTCATGAGACATCCCTTTCATATGTTCTTTAATATTAATAATCCGATTAGTATTCATGATGTTCTTTCCTTGTATTAATTAATGTCATAATCATGATAATTTCGTATAAAAAAATAAACAATCCATAAATATGGTAGGCATCATTAACACTTTAAGAAGCATGATAATTATCAACTAATAAAGCGAAAAGAATTCACTATTAATGAAAGGAGTTTATATAGACCGAATTTTTTTACTTTCTTATAATTCTTTCTAACACTTTATTCCTTAATTCAGAGAGATATATCGAAATTTTTCTTAAAAGATAATATTTATTTTTTAAAATTGATCTATTAAATAATTTAAATATAAATTACTCTTGTAAAGATAAGAAAGAACTGGAAAAACTACAATAAAACAATTATCTTTTTTAAAGATTATAAAAATAATAGATTTTTATATATAAAATTATAAAAAATCTATATGCCAGAATTGTAGCAGGTTGAAATAGAATTCATCGAAATCCGCGTAGTTTTCAATAGTTTATCATTAGTGCAAAGTATCGCAAATGTTTGATTATTAATAATTTTATGTATATACATTCAGGGTTCGAGTCCCTCCGGACGCACCAGTAAATTAATATTTTTTTTAATTGCCGCTACCGATGCCTTTTTGCAACTCAAATACTACATCAACTTGATCTTTAAAATGGATAGTTTGTTGTTGGTAAGTTTGATCTGGCTTAGTTGTTAAAGCATTTTCTGCTCGTAAAAACATAACCGGTACTGGCATAGGTTGGTCATTATCTCCCTGATAATGAATACTATAAATAGGCCCAAGTTTAACCATAAAACCGTCGGCCAATGAATTTGCTTGCACAATGGCGGTCTGAATGGCTTTTTTACGCACTTGCTCACGATAGTTATTTGGATTGGCGACACCTAATTTTATAGCACGAATCTCATTCAATCCCATCTTTAATGCGCCATCTAATAGCTCATTAAGCTTATCTATCTGACGTACTGTTATTTGCACCTGACGCACTGCACGATAGCCTTTCAGCACTGCTACACTTTTCTGATAATCATATTCTGGTTGTGTACTTAAATTAGCCGCATTAATATCTTTCTGCTGAATATCGTTTTTACGTAAAAAATCAAAATAGTGTGTGACTCGTTTATCCACCTGCCTTTTAGCTTCAGTGGCCTCTTTAGCTGAGTAGCTCACTTCAATCGTGATAGTTGCATTATCTGGCTTTACATCAATACTGGCAATACCTGTGGTACTAAGATGTGGTCCTGGAGGCATTTCGTCGGCACTAATGGGTAACACCAAAGCAAATGACGCCAATCCTATGCTTATACCTAAAGTCACTATTTTCAAGTTCATATACCCTGCCTTAAATAAATGCAGCTAAAACTTCATTTCCATTACAACCTAATTTATAAAGATCATAAATTACAGTTGGATTAGGACGTTTAATTGTATCAAAATTCTTTTCATCTTGAATATACGGTTTTAAGAAATATGAAACTATATTCTGATATCCTATGTGTGTTTCTAACGCAGTTAGAGGCGTCCCGCCTTTTTGATTTACTAGCTTGAGATTGGCACCGTAGGCAAGGAAATATAACGTATAAAAAGGATCCGTATCAATAAAAACACAGGAATAATGCAAAGAAGAATCACCGTTAACATCTTGGGTATTAACGTCAGCTCCATTTTCCAATAGATACTTTACGATTTCAAAATTTTTTGCTTCGGTTGCTAAATGTATAGCAGCACATCCTCCTATAACAGCATTAATATTTACGTTTTTTTCCGACACTAAATAGTGGATCGTTTGTAAGTCTCCTCTGTGTACTGCGCGTTGCAACAGTGATACGCCAGAAACACACTCAAGTTTCCTGGAAGATAAGTAACCGTATCTATCCTCCTGATTAACATCCGCGCCACTTTCTAATAAATAGCGTATAATTTCTAAATATCCGCTTTTATAAGCGCAGTGTAGTGGCGGAGACCCATCAGCTGGAGTCATGGAGACCCAATTAATCTCGGATCCGTTTTCTACCAGATATTTTACGCTATCTAAACAACCCTTCTTGACAGCTGAAATTAAGTTATTATTAAGCATATTTTCAACTCAGTTCACCAAAAAATTTTATCCCCCCATGGATTCTTTCTCAAAGGGTTACTCCTATTTCCCGATAGTACAGGGAATACCTGTAAATACACCAATTTTTTGTGCTTAAATGCTGAGTTTACTAGATTTGCAGTAGAATCACCCATAATTCTGAGCAGTGATTTTTGAAAATTAAGTAATATCATCCTTAATAAAAATTTAAGTTTGATGGAGTAGTCTAAGTGCTCATGGATTTTACTTGATTTAATTACTTTCATCAAAAGGACTTAATGAACCGGGAACAAATCAAGCCCATATTTGTGAAGATCTAAAATCGGAATTACAAACATTTATCGGCGTTATTAATAATTCAGTATCTCCTCGCCTATAAACTACATTTACTCCTGCGCAAAGCATTGCGCTTAGTTCAGGATACAAAAAATGATGAAAAAAACATGTCTGTAACGTTAATATTTTAGATACTCATTCTTCTGTAACTCATAGTTGTGCCCTTTAGTTTATTATCTTCTTTAGTATCCGTTTGTGATCTAGACGAAAAAAATCTGAGCTCTTGATTTTTTGCGACATTAACTGAGTTAAAATTGGCAATACTTTGGCTTCGCCGCACCTCATTAGGGTTGTAAGGCATCGGAACACGCAATTTATCCCGACTAATTATAGCATTTTGTATTTGTAGCTCTCGCACTTGAGAGTGTTTATTTAGTAGGGTGTTAGGGAAAGGTTGCCTTAAACAATCATTTTTAGAAATTTGACTATCTATTTTATAAAGCGCATCCTTTAAATTTTCCAATTTTAGGTGTATCTCTTTTTCGTTAATCCCTACTCGATTTTTTTTATTTTTGCTAGTTATTCCGGTTTTTATACATGCATTTTTTTTAATTTCAAGATAGTTGCAAAATTGAGATAAATTATCGGATGCATTATTACAGCTATCTTTAAACTCACGTTTTCTAAAATTTATCGGTAAGGTCCATATTTTATAAAATTCAATATCGATTATTTTGGGTTTCAAAATATTGATACTATCAAAAATCGTCAATATACATTCGCAGTAATCATTAGTTGCTGCTAGATTAGCTAGAATTTGCTTAGCGTTTTGTTTGATCTTTCGGCTAAGAACATGATCTTCACCAGAGAAATTCTTTTGGCCATGCCTATCCAACATTTTTACTATAAGCGGTACATATTCCTGTTTATAGGTTTTCATCCTATAATTAATTCTACTCAAAAAGATATCCAGTAAATTAATATAGGCCAATAACAGAATATGTAGTTCATCGGCTTGAATCTCATTTGGTAAAGAGAATAAAAAATCTTCTAATTCTGTTAATAAAGCTATATCTAATAATTTTTTTATAGGCTTTAGTTTCATATATTTAACAATCTCTTGTACAATTATTTTTTCCTTATTATTTAATAACTCTTCTTGTTCTAAATTTTGTAGATTAGAAATAGTTAAAAATTTTTTTGCTAACTCTTGTTGATACTGATCAATTAAATCAAACTTTAGTGAGTTTGCAGCTACCGTTTTTTTTTGTTCTAAAGCTTCTTTTTCAGCAGCCTTTTTTAGTTTCTCAGCAAACTGTTGTGCTGCTTGAATTGCTTGCTTACTTGGCTGTTGTATAGCTTGGGCCAAGAATGCTTGATTGTTGTCAATTTCTGTTCTTTCTTGTTCAGTCAGTGCTAATGCTATTTTTTCGGATTGTTTAAAAATTTGTAAATTGGTTTGAATACAAGCCTGCCATTTGTCCATCATTGCTAATATCTTGTCGCACATTACCTTACTGGGAATCTTTTCATGCTCAAGCTGAGCCTTTTCAATTTCTGATAAGCTAAGGCTTTGAATACGCTCGTTGAGATTCATTACATTCTGAGTGAAAATTAAAAAGATTTCTCTGATTAAGGGCCGAAAACCATTATAATGATCGAGTATAAGTGTTCTATTTTCTTGGGTTGTTGCTAAAGCAAAATCCAATAAAATATCTATAAAAAAGATAAATTCTCTTCTTAATGACATTTGCAAAGAATTTTTTTTCCAATCTTCAACAAAATCTTTTTCTGCATTATTTAACGCGATTAGAATACGTGTTTTATTATTTTTTTCATGCGCAAAATGTTTGCTTAAGAACTTAACTGCACGAAAAGGCATTGGCAATAAAAAACTTATCTCATTATCTGATAGGTAATATTGCTTAAACATAAAATTAACCAGATTATACTTTGATAAAACTAATATAGTGTCTATGATTAAAAAAAAACTGATATTTTTTACGTTAGTAACCCACATTAACATAGAACATAAATAAGAAATTTGCATTTGGGCGGCTAAATTTGATTTTGGCTCCTTAAGTAAAATCGCATTTAAATTTTTAAAAAAATTAAATCGCATTTTCTTAAATGAATCAAATAAATTTTCTAAAGTAAAATAAGATCGAATGCTAGGATGATAGTAGGGAAGCAATCTATTCATTAATGAAAAAATTTTTTTACTGGTCAAATCGTAATATTTTTTATTATTTAAATCTTGAATAAGAGATTGAATTTTAATTGATATAATAACTTTTGTAATATCTTCGTCAATTACGTTAATTAACATTTTTTCTTCCGAATTTACACACAAGGAAGTCCGAAAGATTTTTTTTATTCCCTCCACACTGACTTGATCTCTAAAAATTCCAATATCTTGGGCATCTTGGCTAGCGTAAGCTATATTTGACTTAAACATTATAAAAAAATTTTTTAACACGCACACTTGTATATTAGTCAGATCAGATATTTTTTTATTTTCACTTAATAGTAAAAAAGCCGTATCAGCAGCAGCTATTTCTAATTGATCTAATGGATAGGTATCAAGCGGTTTTGGACTTGGATATTTTTTTTTAAACATAAGATATTATAAATAGAAAATAATTTTAGTAATAATAATTGATTTATTTAATATTTAACATAGAATACGTCAAATAAAAAAATCTTTTGGTATTTTTTTATACAAAATATAGTACTAATAATAATTAAAAATTATTAATGGATAAATATGTATACGGAATTAAGACAGAAAATTAAATTACTACGACTGCATTTGGCGACTACACGTAATTTACTAACAACGCAGCACAAATTAAAAGTAGAAATTATCGGCTTTGTAAGACATTCAGAAGAGCAACTGCATCAGACCTTACATCAAGAAAATTCTTCCGCCGATACAATCCATCGATTAAGGGAAAAACTAACGGAAGACCAAAGTTTGCATGCTGATTGTACGATCTTAATTCAAGAATTTCGAAAGGAAATTAAACTAACAAACAAGAGAATTGAAAGGGCAAAACTTAAACTTCACCATATACTCTTCCCCAGAAATACTTACCGTTTTTTTAATCCAAAAAATGACGATGATCAATCTTCAAGTTTCTCCCACCAATCCGCTAAGAATTTTACAATCTAAACTCTTTAAGGCAGCGTAGTAGGTGCAGCTAAACCATTGTAATCAAAATTACTGGTGCAAGAATATCGTGACGGATCACTCAAGGGCACATTTACGCCATTACGCGTGATAGGGGCCGTGACATATTGGCAAACAATATTGATACCTTGTAAATATTGCTTACTCATACCTGCATCGGCATGTACTTTAGGACCGGTCAGATAGCTAAATAATTTTTTAGCCTCTATTCCTTGAACAACAACGTTCATTACGCTAGATTGAGCAAAGCTATTGGTACTTATCATAGTCTGTGACAATGAAATTAAAAAAGCCATACGCTTAATAAATGGACCTTGCATTTTTACTTGCAGCATGGGTAGCACCTATAAGTAGTAAAATTTTAAGATAGACGACAACAATTAAGTTTTCCAGTCATTTTGAAAGTGCTTTAAACGCTTTAATCGTAGCTATGCGCGAGGATTTAAAATCTATGATCGGCTTAGGGTAACCGCTTTGTAAAGCGAGCGTCGGCGCGCGCTGATGTGGATCATGGATAGAACGCACATCAAATGCACTGAGTTCCGGACAATACTGACGAATAAAATCTCCTTTTGGATCGAAGCGCTCACTCTGCCGAGTCGGGTTAAAAATTCGAAAATAAGGCGCCGCATCAGTACCGGTAGATGCGCTCCATTGCCAGCCTCCGTTATTGGCGGCCAAATCTCCATCGATTAAATGTCGGATAAAAAAATCCTCACCTAAACGCCAATCGAAAAATAAATTTTTGCTTAAAAACATCGCCACTATCATACGCAAACGATTGTGCATCCAACCCAATTGTTTTAATTGACGCATCCCCGCATCAACAATCGGATAACCGGTAAGACCTTGTTGCCATGCTAATAGCTGTTTTTGATTATATCGCCATTTTAAATTTTCAGTTTCTAGTCGAAAAGCTTGATGCATGGATAGTCGTGGTACGTCAGCTAATAAGTGTTTATAAAAATCACGCCAGATTAATTCATTAATCCATGTCATAGCTCCTTTATTTCCAGAATCATATTCACCCTTGTTGGCCATTAAAGCGGCCAACAAACATTGTCGCGGTGAAATCATTCCTGTTGCTAAATACGGTGATAATAAACTGGTTCCCACTAATGCCGGAAAATCGCGGGTTTTATGGTAATTTAATAAGCCATTTGTTATAAATTTTTTTAATCGACGTTGCGCTTCATCTTCTCCGGATGGCCAAATAATCGTTGAAGAAAAACCAGATAATTGAAGCGGAACTTTACTTGATCGAATTTCTAACCTATCTTGTCGTTTTGGAAGTAAGTAATGCGGAATGATATTTTGATTATTTAATAATAACTGTAGATAAGCTCGCTTATAGGGCGTAAAGATACTAAAAGTTTTACCTTGTTTAGTTCGGACTACACCCGGCGGTAATATGACTTGATCATCATAAGCATTACATTTGATACCAAACTGGCTTAAATAGTTACATACTATTTTGTCCCGTTGCTTTTCATCCACTTCATATTGTTTATTAAAAAAAAGTCCTTCGAGCTTATGTTTTTGTGCGCATTGATATAATTCTTGAGCAATATCCCCGGTTTTTTTAACTTGTTTAATTAATAAAGGAATTCCTCTAGCCTGTAGATTCTGACTTAACACTAACAATCCAGAGAGTAAAAATTGAACGCGGCAAGCCGCCATGTGATGTTTTTTCCAGAAACTGGTATCTATGATGTAGATTCCTAAAATTCCCTTTGCGCATTGTTGAGCGGCATAATACAGCGCTGTATTGTCCTGTACTCTTAGATCTTCACGAAACCAGACTAGGCCTTTCATGACATATCCTTCTCAATAAAATTAAACATAGAGTCAATCTATCATAAATTATGCTGTTTAAATCTCAATAGATTAAATGATCTTAAAAATAATGAGATTTATTTTTTAAAATTATGCTATATTATTATTAATAATAAACAACGATAATTTTCTAAAATATGCCTCACTCCGATATAAAATTAAATTTTTTCACTAAAAAATACGAAATTTTCGACAATCAATCGATTATCATTTGGGATGTTCAAGGCAAGGATGATTGTAAATTTCACTTTCAATTTAGATTTATCGAAAATAATAACAAGAAAATAGATTTTAACCAGCTAGAAAATAAATTAAAAAACTTTATTGATAAATTAACTTATTCCAAAAAATTAATTTTCAATAAAAAATATGCATTTTTAATGTCTTTAAAGGAAGTAGGTTTCGATTTAAAATCAATTCAGATTATTCAAAAGCAAGAAAGTAAAAATTTTGTCTTTAAAATGGATAATGATCAATCTAAAGTAGCTCAAGAATCCGATAAAAATTTGTCAGCTTTATTTATTATACATACCTTCCAGAATTCCACTAACACCATGCATTTTGGTTACGAAATACCTGATGTCATTACTGGTAATACTACACCTCTATATTGCGTTTCAATTTATTCTGAAAAAGAATTATCAAAAAAAATCTATCTTTTTCCCCCCAGCTCGAAATCCTTAGCAGACGCAGTTTCTACCTTACAAAATGAATCCGCTGTGGTTCTACAAACCTTAGAAATTCCATATATGGAATATATCCCTACACATCCTATCTCCAACTGTGATAAAGATATTCAAACTCGAATCAATCTTCAGATTATTATTTCAGAAATACTCACCCATCTTGAAAAACCGAAATGTTTTCGAAGAAATGGTATGGAAAAAGCAAGTATATTTAAAGATCTGGCTAAATCCATTGCTAACGGCGAGACATTAGACAATATTTCCTCTAAATTAAATGCGCATGATACTTGGAAACTTCTCGCGCAACATAGAGACCCATGGGGACTTTTCTCATTCTTTAAAGGTAAAACGCATTCTGTGATTACATGGGAGGAATTGAAAGCTGAAATCCTTAATTTTGATAACTCGCCCCATACGCAAAGGTTATGCAACTAATCCTTAAGCTAATCAAGTTTTTTATAGCTTAATTCTCTTTACCAATTAAACTTATGAAGCTACACTTTTAGAGTGATTATGAATTTTGATCATTTTTATATTATAAGCTGAGCAACATGAATAATTATAAATTACTTATCTTAGATTTTGATGGCACACTTTGTGCCACACACGATGCCATATTATTTTGCATTAAGCGCACTTATGAAACGCTACATATGACCATGCCAAACCATGATTTCATCGATGAAACCATACGCGCAGGTCTAGGCATGGAAAAATCCTTAAAAACCCTTAGTCCGGATCTCACTCAGCAGCAAATTAATCATTTATTAACCACTTACGAGACAATTTATTTAGCTGAGGGAGAGGATAAAAGCGCGCCATTCCCTAAAGCCGCAGAAATCTTAGCGAAACTGCATGCTGCTGGCTTAATACTCACGGTGGTCAGCAACAAAGCGGTTGCTGCGGTTGATACTGCCTTAGAACGTTTTCAATTAAAAAAATATATTTCTATCGTTATCGGCGATACTAAAACATTAAGAAAAAAACCTGATCCGATGGCATATACTGATTTCATTAAACCGAAATATAAGGATATAAATCCGAAGCAGATGTTAATAGTAGGCGATACACCGGCCGATTTATTATTCGCAAAAAATATTGGTGCTGATTCTTGTTGGGCAGAATATGGATATGGTGATGAAACAACGTGTCTAGCGCTTAACCCCACTTATACGATTAAGCACTTGGCTGATATTTTAGAAATTCTACTTTAAATCTAATGCTAGTTTGTTACGATTTGCTGTAGCTTTTTTTCTATGGCAGTTAATCGGACATCAATATTAGCAAAGTAATTCTGCACGGTTTCCACCAACACCATTGTTTTCATATCAGGTTCGATATTAACTTTATCACCCATATTTCTGTTTGAAAAATTGGTTTTGCGTAATGTTTCGGGAATCAAATGCACTTCAAAACTACGTTTTTTTTTATCCGTCAAGCCTACAGTTAAACTAGAACCATCCACTGCGATGTAACCTTTTGGCTTGATAAAAGCAAAACACGCTTCAGAAGTTTGAATAGATAAACACAAATTTTCCCCATTCACTTTTTTATCGACAACTATCCCTGTCTCAAATATATGGCCGCTCAGTTCATGCCCTCCTATTTCATCGCCAAAGCCTAAGCTCCTTTCCACACTGACTTTTCTACCAATATAAAGCTCATTTAAAGTAGTTTTGGCTAATGTTTCCTGCATGGCATCAAAACTAACTTCATATTCATCTTTCGCGACTACAGTTTGACAAACGCCGTCAATAGAGACACTGGAACCTATTTTTAAATCTTTTGCCAACTCATCATTTAAAACAACACTATAATGGAACAATCCAGGTTGCTTAGTGAGTGACTTTACAACAAATAAACCTTGCGTAATTCCAGAGTACATGGGGAAATTAAATTACCAATAAATTTTCAATTAATTGCATTTGTTTTAACACAGAACCTTTATTCTCTGCCACAAACTTTTTCGCCTCAAGACCCTTTTGCTCGCGTCGCACCGAGTCAGATAACAAAGCAATAACTTGCTCGGCTAACTCTGTGGCGTTATTTACCTGAATTTCGATATTTCGTTGTTTAAGCTGTTCGGTAATAGTCGCAAAATTAAACGTATACGGGCCGGTTAATATGGGTAAGCCAACAGCAGCAGGCTCTAGAGGATTTTGTCCGCCCTTTTCCACCAAGCTTCCGCCCACAAAAGCCAGATCAGCGGCCGCATAAAAAATAAGTAATTCCCCCATGGTATCACCGATAAAAATATCAACATCACTCATTTCAGAGTCTTTATGCTCACTACGCTTGATAAGCTTATAGGCTTGACTAGAATAAAGCTGTTCAAGTTGGGGGACGCGATCCACATGTCGTGGGATAGATATTAATAATAAATCTGGGAAAGAACGACGTGCCTGCGTAAAAGCTTGGAGAATAAGCTCCTCCTCGCCAGGATGCGTACTAGCAGCAATCCATACGGGCCGATTTTCTCCCCAAATTTTCCGCCATCGCTGGGCGTGTTCTGACAATTGCATGGGAAGCGTCAGATCAAATTTAAGACTCCCTGTCACTCGGATCTTTTCAGCTGGAAAACCTAAGTCGATAAAACGATCGGCGTCCGCTCGAAACTGTGCAGCAATGACATTAATGCTTTTTAACATCTGCTGCGTGATGGGGAAAATACGTCGATAGGCCTTAGCGGAGCGCTCAGATAAACGAGCATTGACAAGGGCTACAGGCACTTGATACAACTGACATGCTGCTAGGATATTAGGCCAAAGTTCTGTTTCTAGCAAAATTAATAATTTTGGTTGTAGGGCATTAAAGAATTTTTTTAAAACTAAAGGTAAATCATAAGGAAAATAAAGCTGGGCTACACTATTGCCCAAACCAACGCGAATTCGTTCAGCCCCTGTTATCGTTTCATTGGTTACAGTAATGGGTATATCTGGGTAACGTTGCTGTAAAAGCTTGATCAGCGGTATCGCTGCGATGGATTCGCCGACTGAAACGGCATGTACCCAAATCCCGCCGGGTGAGAGCGGGCGTAAGCCGCATCCGAGACGCTCATGCCAAAATTGCAAACCATTAGGAGTTTTACGGTTTTTTAACCATAAACGCAATAGAATAAACGGCAACAATAAATAAAAAATTATTGTATATAAGAATCGCATGACTTAATAAAATTATAATTAGATATTCCAAGGGCGAGCTTATCGCTTATTCAACTTTAAGACAAGATGATATCCTGTTAGTCTTATACCCCTTGGTAACGTGCCGTATTGCAATTTTTATGGGTTAGGTTTAAGCATGAATATATGGGGCAAACTCGTTGGTGGGTTTTTTGGGTTTCTTCTTGCAGGGCCATTCGGTCTTATATTAGGCGTCATTATTGGGCATCTGTTTGATCGTGGCCTTACACAAAACCAAGGCTGGACTTTTTCTTCTGCCAATCCAAGCGTCGCACAACAAGTTTTTTTTGATAGCACATTTCTGGTAATGGGACATATCGCCAAACTAGATGGACGGGTTTCTGAGGCAGAAATTCAAGCTGCCCGAGCCATCATGAGCCGCTTAGGCCTTACTGAAACCATGCGCCAAAAGGCTATCGACCTTTTTAATCAAGGGAAACAAGTTTCGTTTAATTTAGAAGAAACCTTAAAAAAGCTGGTGCTAGCCTGCCATCGTAATAAGGTATTACTTAAGCTTTTTGTCGAAATACAGATGCAAACGGCTTTAGCCGAAGGTCATCTCACTGCGGATAAACAAAAAGTATTGCAGAAAATTTGTCAATATTTAGGTTTTGCACCACTCAATTTCAGCTTTTTTGAGCATCTATTTAATTTTGAGCAAGCCTTCCGTCAGCAACAATCCTCTGGTCAGAGACAACAAGGATACTATCAATCATCGGGCTCATCCCATCAGCTGAATCTCAGGGATGCCTATGCTATCTTAGGCATCTCTGAGCAAGCTTCGCCGGCGGAAATTAAAAAAGCCTATCGAAAGCAAATGAGTCAACATCACCCTGATAAATTATTGGCTAAGGGTTTACCTGAAGAAATGATAAAAATAGCAACTGAAAAAACTCAAAATATCAAAGCTGCATACGATCGTATCTGCGCTGCTAAGGGGATATAATGCGTGCTTTAATTATTTCCGCCTCTATTTTATCTGCCGATATGGGCTGCTTGGCTAAGGAGTCGGCGGCTGTTTTGCAAGCAGGTGCCGATAGCTTACATATTGATGTTATGGATAATCATTTTGTACCCAATTTGACGTTCGGTCCATTGGTCTGTAGCGCTTTACGCAAGCATCTGCCCAAGACTTTTCTTGATGTGCACTTAATGGTAAATCCCGTCGATCATTTAATTAATGCCTTTGCTGCAGCCGGAGCTGATCAAATCAGCTTTCACCCCGAAGCCAGCGCCGATGTCGCTAAAAATTTAAAACAAATTCGCCGTTTGGGCTGTAAGGCAGGCTTGGCTATTAATCCACAAACGTCATTAAATTGTTTAGATAAACTCTGGGAACATTTAGATTCACTATTAATGATGTCGGTTAATCCGGGCTTTGCTGAACAACATTTTATTCCTGAGGTTTTAAACAAAATTTCAGTCGCCAAACAATTACTTTCAACCCACAAACCTACCATTCGTTTAGGTGTCGATGGAGGAGTTAAAAAAAATAATATTGCCGAAATAGCCAAAGCCGGTGCAGATACTTTTATTTTAGGCTCAGGTATTTTTAATACTGAAAATTATTCCGTCACCTTAAACGAACTACGAACAGAATTAAATTTATAAGGAAAAATAATATGCGTCTTTTTTTAACCTCCTGTGTACTGTTTTTTTTGTTAAGTGCTTGCGCCAGTACAGCAAACTATCAAAAACAAATTGATAAATGGCAAGGAAAAAATATTCAAACTCTTATGTCAAAATGGGGTGAGCCTGATGCAGGAATCCAACTGCCAAATGGCCATAAAATCTATCAGTACACTCAAAAAGCCATGTATTCTATACCTGATCCGAAACGCACTTCTGTACCTAGCAATAATGGAAATGTTTTTTCTAGTTATGACGAGCCTTGGAATACACACCAAACCATCATCCGTTCTTGTCGAACTTCATTTGAAACAACCGCCGACGGCCGTATTATCCATATAAGCTTTAAAGGAAATAATTGTGTATCAAGCAATTTTCTCCCTTAAAAATCTGGGCTGAGACAGCACCAGGGAGTTAAAAAAAATTAATGAACAATAGAAAAAAAAGGAATCTAACTCCCCAAAAAAAAGATTCCATAAGCCTTCGATGCTTAATTTATGTTACTTTTTTATCTTTTGTTTCACCCGGTTTGGCGGCAGAACAAACTATGGCACAACAATTAGGTTGGCTGCCTAGTAAACTCGGTATTTGCAAAGGAGAGTATTTAGATCCTTTACAGGCTTATACAAGAATTTCTTTGAGTAAAGTTAATCAAGCTTTTACACATATTGATGCTGCGCAATCCCATTTTTCATTTGAAGGGACTTCTACTTTAAGTGGTAATGTCGTTATTACACAACCAGGCCGGTTATTGTATGCCGATCAAGTTTATTTTTATCGTGATCCAAAAACTGGGAAGATTACTAATATGGATCTACTCGGTGAAATCAAGCTACAAGAGCCTAATCTTTTAATCAAGGCAAAAAAGGCCCATTTAAACTTAAACAATCAAAGCGGTCATCTGACTGATATTATTTATCGTATTTTATTAAGAAATACCACTATATTATTTGGCACCAATGAAGGCATGCCGATTAATGCTTGGGGATCTGCAAGTGCCGTAGAGCAAACCAATCCTGGTTTAATTATTTTACATAATAGTACCTATTCAACGTGTTCGCCCATTAATCCAACTTGGAAACTTTCTGCTAAAAAAATAATATTAAATCGTGATACCGGTCGCGGCAAAGCCTACAATACCTGGTTGGATTTTCGGGGTACACCTATTTTATATAGTCCTTATCTTGCCTTTCCTATTGATGATAGACGTGAATCTGGTTTCTTATTCCCAAACTTTGGGACCTCTTCTCAATCAGGATTAGGCATTGGTTTTCCTTATTATTGGAATGTGGCGACTAATTATGATTTTTTATTTACGCCCACTGTTTTAAGCAAACGCGGAGTACAGTTAGGCGGTCAATTTCGCTATCTAACTCACAAGAGTCGCGGGATAATCATTGCTAATTATCTCCCCTATGACCGAGCTGCAGCTCGGCTTGCGGATCAGATTCCGTTGCTTTACCCCAACACCAGCCCATTGATTTATCCAAACACTGCGCGAAAAGCGTTTACTTGGCAAGAACAACGCCTTTGGGCGCCACGTTGGACCAGTACGGTAAACTTCAATTGGGTCGGTGATGATTATTATTTGCAGGACTTTAACCAGCCTCCTACTATCGCCATTAACCAGCTGGCTCAACAAGCACAATTAAATTATACCGGTGATATTTGGAATTTTACGACGAGTTTCAATCGCTATCAAACGCTGCATCCTTTAAACCAATCGCCAATTAACAATCCTTATAATAGTTTACCTGAGATCGATTTAAATAGTACCACGCAAGATTTTCATGGGTTTAATGTACAAATAAACAATCAACTGACTTATTTTCAACGCTTAAATAATCCTGGTGAGTTAGTCAAACCGCCGCAGGCACTTCGTCTTAATCTTTTCCCTTCCATCAGCTATCCCATGCGCAGTAAAGAAGCCTATCTTATTCCACGCGTCCAACTTAGTCTGACACACTATAATATATTGAACCAAGTGCCGGGGTATAAAAGCGAAATCCAACGCACAACGCCTCTATTTAGTGTCGATAGTGGTTTGTATTTTGATCGTCAAACTCAATGGGGTAAACATGCCTATCTACAAACCTTAGAGCCACGTCTTTTTTATCTGAACGTTCCTTATCGTGATCAAAGTAATATCCCAATTTTTGATAGCGCACTTATGCCTTTTAGTTATGACAGTCTTTTCATGACCAACCGTTTCAGCGGTTATGATCGTATCGGTGATGCGAATCAAATTAGTTATGCGTTAACCACTCGATTATTGGACCAATACACGGGGGAAGAAAAACTAAGAGCTAGCATTGGTCAAATATATTATTTTGAAGATAGACGTGTCTTTTTATGTGGCCCATTAGAAAGACAATTAAGCGTACCTGGAACCTTGTGTGCCAATCCATTCACCGTAGTAGGAGCCACTTCACCTACTGAAAAATTTTCGCCGATTGCAGGTCAGATCAACTACAATGTCAATCCGCAATGGAGCACTACTGCCAACATTGCTTGGGATCCCACCAGTCACGATATTATTAACGCTGCCGCCAACGTACAGTATCATCTTCGCCCTAATCAGTTATTTAATATTAACTATGGGCGTATCCGTTTTGGTGATCTGTTTGTCACTACCCCCCCCACACCACCGAATAGCCATCAAAATGATTTTAATCGACTAGGCTTTTCATTCGCAACGCCACTTAAGCATCAATGGAGTACAGTAGGTGGTTGGAACTATAACTTTAGTCATAAATACTCCCAAAGTTTTTTCTATGGATTACAATATGATAGTTGTTGCTGGGCTTTTCGAATTGTCGCTGGCCGCACTTTTTTTGCCTTAAATCAAAACAGTAGCCCAATATTTAATAATGTTGTTTATTTCCAATTTCAACTCAAAGGCTTGAGTACCGTAGGTATCAGTGATATAACCAACTTTTTAACGAGTAATATCCCTGGCTATACTGATAATTTTCAGTCTAGCGCAACTCACTTTTAGTAACGAGCGATTATGGACTTTCTTAAAAAAATTTTTCCATTTATTATTTTACTCAGTTGCTTAGTATCTGCTAAGCCCTTATATGCCATCGAAACCTTGGATCGTATTGTCGCCGTGGTTAATAACCATGTCATCACGCAGCAGCAGCTAAGTGAACAAATTGAAATGACTCGACAACAGTGGCTATCTGAAAATAAACCTATCCCAGACGCTGCTAGCTTTCGTAAGCAAGTGCTCCAGCAGATGATAGACAATGAATTACAATTACAATTAGCCGCTAGTTCAGGATTAAAAATTAATGAGGCTGCATTAGATAAAACCATTATGAGTATTGCGCAACGCAATGGTTTTACGCTAGAACAATTGCGTGAAAAATTACAACAAGAAAATATACCTTATGCCAAATACCGACAACAAATTCGTCAACAACTTATCATTAATCGGCTTCAACAAGATGAAGTCGCTGCAAAGATTACCGTAACGGATCAAGAAACCAAGGATATGTTAGCACATATGCCAAAATCAGCTGCGCAAAAAACCGCTTACCATGTTGAAGATTTGCTTATTCCTTTTCCCAATAAGCCATCCGCCGCTGATATTTCTCGTGTAAAAGCAACAGCGTTATCATTACTACAACAAGCAAAGCAGGGAATTTCCTTTCAAGAATTGATAGGAAAAGCTAAGCAATTTAATCCTCCACTAGCCGGTGGTGATTTAGGTTGGCGCCCGCTAAATGATTTACCTGATATCTTTCAAGCCCCTGTCCAAAAACTTAAACCCGGTGAAGTAACTGGGCCTATCCAAGCCGACAACGGCTTTCATCTTATTCGCTTACTAGAAATGCATGGAGACAATTCAGCGACCCATTATGTGACATCTACACATACACGACATATTTTAATTAAAACTTCTCCTTTGCTTAATAATACGCAAGCTGAAAGACGCCTTAATGAAATTCGCGCGGACATTTTGCGCGGCGGTGATTTTGCAACACTTGCTAAAAAGTATTCTCAAGATCCCGGTTCTGCCTATAAAGGTGGTGATCTGGGTTGGACTTTACCTGGCCTATTTGATCCTACTTTTGAAGCACAAATCAAAAAATTAACCATCAATCAGATTAGCTTGCCTTTTCAAACGCAGTTTGGCTGGCACATCGTACAAGTTTTAGGGCGGGCACAAAAATTACAAACTAAGCAAAATGTTTCACGCGAGCAAGCCGCACAGTTAGTTTATCAACGTAAATTTCAACAAGCATTAAAAAATTGGTTACGTCAAATACGCAACCAATCTTATGTAAAAATTCAGCCCTAAGTAAAACTTAGTTATTTTTCATTGGGAATTTACATTCTTCACGTATTTGTATTTCTGGCATTGATTTAAAACCACAATCCTTTAAACCACTACCATAAAAAAAGCTCCAAACAGTTCTATTCATTTTAGTGGGATCCACACTGTCCACTGTCTTTGGTAACGCAGCTAAATTAAAAGGCTTACCTCTATTGTCAACAAAAAAGCAATTTGCGGATGCATTTAGTCCGTCTTGTTTTGTTTGAAAGTACATTGCATTAAGTTTCTTTACATTGCTCCCATTATAATACTCAACCTTTTGGTTGTTAGCATTTCGATACTCAAAGCCATCGCCTGCTATTCCCTCAACAGGAAATATCATACTTTCACCTGATTTTATTTTTTCATTAATCTGTTGGCTACTTGGGCAAGTAAACTCATCTAACTTTGTACCAATAAGAATTGATTGAACTGCCGCGAAAAATTGTAAGGCCGGAGTAAAAATATTTGTAAAAATCATAGTAACCTTTTTTAAAAAATTAAAGCTGGGAAAAATTTAACACGAAAAGAAATATTTACCAAAATTTTTTATAGATTTTCTAATTTTATAATTTTTAATTCCAATGTTGATTGACTCAAGCTAAGGTGCAAAGCGGGGCGGCTAATTTATATATTGTTGGATATTTTTAAATTTAATTACCTGACTATTATACAGTCAGGCAAGTATTAACGAGAAATTTTAAGATTAAATTGACAATTTTCTATATTTTCTTTTGGCTGATTAT
>CANJLU010000018.1 GCA_947475085.1 Coxiellaceae bacterium | reverse complement strand
GGGTGTTAATGGATCTATTTTTTAATAACCGGGACGAAGCGAAAAATCTCCATAACCTATTACACAGTATCCTAGACGAATTAACAACGCTTGAAAAAGCTGACATTATTTTAAACCCCGAAATTCACGCTGCTCAAAACGCTATTCCCACTCAGGCATCTCGTCTTACGCCAGAACCTAGTACAAGCAGAAATTACGCTCCTAATTTCCATGGTTCTATAGAAGATGGGCAGGTTAACACTGAAAAAAGCTCTATAAACTCCTCCACATCCCCTCGTTTCACTTGAATGGGACTTATTTAAACTTAGTTGACGCTATTTAAAGCTTGTCGAATTAACGATTCTAAAGACAATGATGTGTCTTTAATCTGTAGTACTGCTCGACTCGCTTCCTGATTTTTATAACCTAAGGCCATCAACGCCGCAATCGCGTCTTGTTGAAAGTGCTGCAAAGAACGAATTGTAGTTTTTTCGGATTCTCCACATTGGTTATGGGATAAACTTTTTAAACGATCACGCATTTCGATGATTAAACGTTCTGCGGTTTTTTTACCAATACCTGGAACCTGTTGTAAAGCACTGACATTTTGTTGCTCGACGCAACTAATAAATTCTGAAGAGGATATTTTTGATAAAATACCTAACGCGACTTTGGGTCCCACACCATTTACTTTTAATAATTGCGAAAATAAGGCGCGTTCATCGGCTGTACTAAAACCATACAAAAAATGCCCATCTTCGCGCACAATAAACTGAGTGTATAAAAAAACCTTTTCTCCACACAAAGGTAATTGATAAAACGTATGCATAGACGTTTGCACTTCATAAGTAAATGCATCAGCTACTTCAATGAGTAGATACGGTGGCTGCTTTTCAATTAGTATGCCGCGTAATCGGTTGATCATCGTCTTCTTCCCCTGCGAAATCCTTGTTTAAGTCCTCGGCCTCCCGACTGCCGCGCTTGGGCATGACAAATCGCAATCGCCAATGCATCAGCGGCATCGGCTTGCGGTGACCTATCTAAATTTAATAACAGTCGTACCATATGTTGTACCTGTTGTTTATTAGCCGCTCCATAACCAACCACCGATTGTTTGACTTGCCGAGCAGAATATTCACTCACCATTAATTTAGCTGCAGCCACAGCCACTAACGCAGCGCCCCTCGCTTGACCCAACTTCAGTGCCGCATTGGCATTGATATGCATAAATACTTGTTCTATGGCCGCCTCACTCGGTGCATATTGTTGTACTACACTTTGTAAACCGCTAAATATTTTTTCTAAGCGTTCTGAAAAGACAAGCTTTGCCATTTTAATACAACCGCTATCCAGATAGCTTAATTGTGAACCTTCGATTTGAATAATGCCATAACCGGTGATGCAAGAACCGGGGTCGATACCTAAAATAATGGCATTTTTACTTAAACTTTGACTTTCCTGATTAAGCATTAGGCTTGGTTAGTGTAGACATTTTGCACATCGTCTAAATCTTCTAGCAGTTCAATTAAATGCTCCAACTTTTCTTGATCCTCACCATTAAGTTCAAGCTTGGTACTTGCTAACCATGTCACTTCGCTATTCGCGAAAGTTAAATTTTTTTCTTGGTAAATCTTGGTTAAGGCCGCTAATTGGTTTTCTGCCACCCAGATATCAATACTATTATCTGGATAAGTGATGGCGTCTTCCGCGCCCTCCTCTAAAGCTATCTCTAAAATACGTTCCTCTTCCGACCCCGGTGGAAAAGTAATCACGCCTTTTTTGCTAAACAAATAGCCGACCGATCCCGTAGTACCTAAGTTCCCGCCTGACTTACTAAACGCATGCCGGATTTCAGCCACGGTACGGTTACGATTATCGGTTAAGGTATCCACTAACACCGCGACACCTTTAGGACCATAACCCTCGTAGCGGATCTCTTCCATTTGCGCACCATCCAAACCACCCGCTCCGCGCTTAGTCGCGCGTTCGATAGTCTCTCTGGTCATATTAGCCGATAAAGCTTTATCCGTGGCTAAACGCAAACGCGGATTACTATTTAAATCGCCGCCGCCCATCCTGGCTGCCACGGTAATTTCGCGGATCAATTTGGTAAATAATTTACCACGCTTGGCATCTTGTTTATTTTTTCGATGCTGTATGTTTGCCCATTTACTGTGTCCGGCCATAACATTCTCTTATATATTATATTTGGTATTCGAAAATATCGTCATGGCGAGCGAATGTTCATTCGTGTGACCACCCATGGATTGCCGCGCACCTTCGGTGCTCGTAATGACGAGTAATATTTTGCGCGCTCGTAAAGGCGAGTAAATTATTTCAATTTTCGTATCTTCAAGTACGAGCAGTCTATAAACTACCTTCACAAAAAATTTGGTTATACTGGATAGCCGTCACTAAGGATGTCATCGGTAGCAACCAAATTAAACCAATACCTAAAGTCATCAAGGCCAAAAGACCAAATACCATACTAGTGACGACTATCAAACTGATATTTTTAAAAAAATGTTGGTTAACGGACTGAAAAGCCAAACCTAAACTTTGTTTGCTGGGTATTTTTTGATCTAAAATAAGCAGTACCGTCATATACACGAGGATCGAAAGATAGAAATATAAAAAGAAGCAGATTAAAAAAATAACCAGTAAAAAAATACCACCTAAACCCGCGCCTAAATAAGCAATTTGCTGTTTAAATAATGCACTGTGTAACAGTATATTAGTATTTGCAATAATAAAACTATTAAACAGATAGAGTAAAAACCCAATAATTATTAAAGATCGCCAAGCCTGGCGGAAAGAAAAAACCATCTTCGCATGGATGGGTTGATTACGTAAATGCTGTAAGGCCATATACGCCAAAGAAGCGGTGAATAAAAAACGTAACACTTCCACCGTGGCGACGACAATAAATTTAAGCACTAGCTTTAAATTATACAGAATGCTGGCATCATGGACGGTAGCTAATGGCAGTACAAATACATCAAATAACGCTAATATTAAGCCTAATAGCAGGCAAGCGGCTGCCATCACTAAAATAAAATAAAGGAAACCTAACCAAAAAGAAGCTTTCAATCCTTTTACCCGATACCAAGCTTCCAGAAAGATCGCTTTAATCGGAATACGATAATCGCCGCTGGTGGCTTTGCTAAAATTCGGTGGGTTAGAATGTGACATAAGCTAAATGATTATCCAAAAAAATGTGCTACCTGAGATCTGAAGGCTCTTAAAAAATAATTTGATAGTAACTTATCTTAACATAGCAAAATTGATTATTTTTTACGAATCTGTAACGATAACTCTTTTAATTGTTGCTCGGAAACTGGACTGGGTGCATGCGTCAACGGGCAGCTTGCCGTCTGTGTTTTTGGAAAAGCAATCACATCGCGTATCGACTTCGCTCCCGTCATCAACATCACCAAACGATCCAGACCAAAGGCCATGCCACCATGCGGCGGACAACCAAATTTAAGCGCTTCGAGTAAAAAACCAAATTTTTCTTTTTGTTCGGCTTCATTAATATTTAATAAGTCAAACACGGCCGATTGCAGATGCGTATCATGAATCCGGATCGAACCACCGCCAATTTCACAACCGTTTAATACCATATCATAGGCTCTGGATAGTGATGATTCTGGATTAGCCAATAACTCTGCGGCATCATTAACTTTAGGTGCAGTAAAAGGGTGATGTAAGGCTTGCCAACGCTTTTCTTGTGCATCATATTCAAATAAAGGAAAGTCTACTATCCACAACGGACACCATTGATCCTTAATACCGTTAAAATCATGACCCAATTTGACACGTAAAGCCCCCAAAGATTCACTGACCATTTTCGCCGCGCCGGCACCAAAGAAAATAATATCACCGTTTTCCGCTGACACGCGTTGTAATATTGCTTCGACAGTCGCCTCTGGAATAAATTTTAAGATCGGTGACTGCAAACCTTCCAGACCCAATGCGCGGTCCAAGACTTTGATATAAGCCAAACCTTTAGCACCAAAGATAGATACATATTGCGTATAGTCTTCAATCGCTTTGCGACTCAAGTCGGCACCTTTAGGAATGCGTAAGGCCGTCACCCGCCCTAGTGCATCGTTGGCGGGTCCCGAAAAAACCTTAAATTCGATGTCTTTTACCAAATCTGCAATATCTGCTAATTCAAATGGAATACGTAAATCCGGTTTATCACTCCCATAGCGTTGCATGGCCGTAGCATAAGTCATGCGTGGAAAAGGGTCCGGTAAGTTCACATCCAATAATTC
Organism: Coxiellaceae bacterium; assembly: GCA_947475085.1. Classification (GTDB taxonomy): domain Bacteria; phylum Pseudomonadota; class Gammaproteobacteria; order Diplorickettsiales; family Diplorickettsiaceae; genus Aquirickettsiella. The sequence goes on along the minus strand of CANJLU010000018.1, from coordinate 15,922 downwards.
TTTAAATAGATGACGGATCAACGATTCATTCAATGTTTGTATATCTTCTTCATTACAAAACGACATCTCCATATCCAGCTGCGTAAATTCTGGTTGACGATCAGCGCGCAGATCCTCATCACGAAAACAACGCACAATTTGGTAATAACGATCAAATCCCGACATCATCAATAATTGTTTAAATAATTGTGGTGATTGCGGCAAGGCATAAAATTCACCGGGATGAACACGACTCGGTACCAAATAATCCCGCGCACCTTCCGGCGTGGCTTTAGTCAGCACCGGTGTTTCGATATCTAAAAATCCTTTTTCTTCATAAAAGCGCCGCATCAATTGCACGACGCGCGTTCGCAACCGAAAGCGTTCTTGCACTTCGGGACGGCGCAAATCCAGATAACGATAACGTAATGCTACTTCTTCGCTCACCGGTGTATAAGCATCAATGGAAATCGGTAACGGCGCTGAAATATTCAAAACAGTTAATTTTATCGCCTGCAATTCTATCGTTCCAGACTTTAAATTAACATTTTCAGTCCCTTTCGGACGTAAACGTATTTTTCCGGTAATTTGCACCACATATTCGTTGCGTAATGTTTCTGCTTGCTTAAAAAGATCCGCCTGTTCTGGATTAAACACCACTTGTAAAAGTCCAGTGCGATCGCGACAATCGATAAAAATAATGCCGCCGTGATCACGTCGATGATGTACCCAGCCACAGACTTGTACGGTTTTATCGACTAAGTTTGGATTTAATTGCTGATTGTAATGTGTTCTTTGCATATAATATTTTTTAATTTAAGAGGATTTTTCATCTGATTTATCGGTTTTAGTGGCGTTACTGGTTTTATCCGCAGGTTTTGCTACTGCAGTGTCTGTTGTTTTAGTTTCTTTACTCGTTTCTTTATTCGCTTCTACCGGTTTACTGGCATCCTCAGTTTTAGTTTTCTCTGAGCTATCCGCTTTAGCCGGTGGATTTTTGAAATCAGTCACATACCACCCACTGCCCTTTAAGTGGAAGGCCGATGCCGAAATCAATTTCTTCAATGCCGGTTCTTTACAAACCGGACAATCGGTTAGAGGCTCTTCGCTAAAGCTTTGTATCGTATCAAACGTATGACCACAGGCCTTACATGCATATTCATAAATAGGCATCGCGTTCCTCACATTATTACATTCATTTAGTAGAAATGGCGTTTAAACCGTGAACCGATAGGATAGACGAGTCTATGCGGCTCAAGTATAAGCGGCATTTTAATGCAGTGTTTACACTTTGGCCAGTGCGAACTTACATTCTTTTTAGCGAGGCACTATCGTATATGGCCGCTTTTAGGGAATTTTTTTGCCATTTTTCAATGGGCTCAAGGTCTTCTTGAAGTAAGGCAATGTTGTCTCTTAACTTTTCTTGACAGATAAAATAATTATGTCTCGTAGGAGTATAGTTTGGCATCATTGCGGTATACCCATAATTAGCAGCCACTATATAGACATTTTCAGCGCTTAGATTCCGAGGACCCGCAAACAAACAGTTATACAGTTTTAACAAGCTGGTTTTAATAAATTGATATAATCTATCGAACCAACCTGGATAAGCAGCGTTTTTAACTGCGTAATGTAACTCAGTTAGTTTTTGCGCAAAACAATCCAGACTCTTCTTCTTATCGACATAGTATTGATTGGGATTACGATCAAAGAGACAATGATTTTGTTTAGCATCCAGCTTAGGATGCTCAAAGTTCCAAGCCTCATTAAAATCTTGCCAATGTTTATTTAAACACTCTACCTTCCCTTGAATTTTTGGCGCATCTTGATCTTTAATCTTAGCAGATTCAATTAAGTCATTGATATGATCCAAATATTTATTCCATACCTCTTCGATTATTTTAATTCCTTCGTTTACACGGCTTATATCATCTTGACCGTATTGATAATCATTTTTTTTGGACAAATCTTTTTTTATATCTTCCATAGCAAGCTCCCTGGATTTCTATTTAATTTACTCTATCCAATGACATTTACTTAACTTTATTTTAATTCCTTTTGCTTAAATAATTGGGTTGATCGGATTTAATCGCTGAATGATGACTATCATCCTGTTGATTACTTGATGAGGGTGAATCAAAAAAGGTTTGTCCCTTCTTTGTATCTTGTAACCACCTATCATTACCTGATCCCGTTACTTGTTTCTGAGCTGAATGATGGCTATCATCCTTTTGATTACTTGGCACTCTCAACCTATCAATATCCGTCCCCGCTACTTGAGTTTTTTCTTCGTCTTGCCGAGCTGAATGATAGTTACTCTCTTGGTTACTTATCGAAGGTATGTTAAAAAAGTACCCGTATACACGTTGAAACAAACTAACCATTGTTTGAAACATAGTAGCTATCATTGATCTGGAAAGAGTTAATTTTTCTAAATCTAAACGTAAACCTATATTAAATTGAGTCGGTTTTGATATCATCAAAAATAATCCGGCAGGAAAATCATCTAAAGTAAAAGATTCATTCTTTTTCTGATACATTTCTTTTCCATTTTTATACAAGGCCATAAATTCAGCTTTGTTTTTTTCCTTTACAACCTTATCTGCAATAAGGTTAATAATCTCTTCTGAGCTATCAAGAAATTCCTTAGCAGCTACTAAATAACTCCGCATTAACTTTTCTATCATCGGTACAATGGGTGCAGGAAGTGTATATATACCTTTCTTAGCTTGCCCTTGGTATAAATATTTAATGAAATTAGAATAATTATTGCTAGCAGATGGAAATTTTTTATTATGGGCTACATAATCGTGCAAATATTTGTGGAGATGTATTTGGTATTTTAATGGGCCAAAGTTAGATTCCGAATTCTTATCCCAGGGTATACCTGATACGGGATCTTGAGTGTAAGGCCGAAAAGTGGAGCAACAAACTTTAGTATTAGTATTACGTATATTCTCCTCATCATTCTCTTCAATGTTATAATCAGCAACTTTTATACCTTCATTCGAACTAGGTATTTCGTCAGGTATTATGATTTTTGCTCGAACAATATTTTTATTTTCAAGAATAATTTTTCTAAGTTCTATGATTTCTCTTATCGATAAAGAATATAAAAAATCGTCATTCTTGTCGTTACGTTGATTATCATTAAGTTCGATATAAGGTTTATCTCGATCTTTTTGCAAAGGAATTCTACGTGCATCAAGTTCTTCTTTCGAAAGATTAGCATCAAGAATGACTTCACTACCATCAGATAATTTAATTTTGTTTCCAGTTAACGAGAGAAGCCAATACTCAAACTCTTGTGAATTATTTTTGTAGAGATCATACATCCAGTAAAAATTTTTCCTAATTGCATATTGATGCTTTTTTTTGTCAAAATGATAACCTAACTTATCTAAAATTTTAAAAATATAGGTTGTCTGTATTTCCTCTGTAACTAGAGTATCATAGACCATTACCAATGATGCGGGAATTTTAAAAAATTGATTGCGAACAGAGACATAATCCTCTTCCAATTTGTCAAGCATATATTCTTTTAAACTTTTTACAAAATCAGCATGGTTAAGATCTTTTTCCAAGCAATCTGGATCTTCTACAAGAATAAAGTAAAGGATAGCTATAGCATATGAAAAAGGAATACATAAATTATTAAGCCCAGAAAATATTTTACATAAGGCGCGATAATTATTTTCATCAAATTTTTGAATTTGTTCATGAGCAAATTCAATTCGCGTGAGAAAAGCCCTAATCGATTTTCTTAGATCTTTATTATTCAGCATAGCGAGCGGATGATTCAAAAAATAATTCTGACTAGGCTTTTCTATACGATCGAAGATATGTTGCTCATTATCTTTGATATGGACAACAAATTTGCCTACCCTTAGTGCAAAACCTTCTTGCTCGGAACCTTCTAATTTGCCTTCAAACTTATCTAGGTTTATTTCATTTTTATCTTCCTCTGTTTCATCGGCCTCTTTCCCTGCATTTTTAAGTCGATTAGCTGTTGATTTATCGAAAGATAAATCATATCCACTTTCTGCTGCAACAATCATTCTGTTAATTGCTTCTAGAATTTTTTTCTTTAAGCTAATATCTTGCTCTTGCTCTTGCTTGATCATCCTATCCAATTTTTCCAAGGCTTCCTGTACCCTACCCTCCTTCAAATTAGACTTTATTGTCTTGAAAAGAGGCTTATTATTTTCAATCTCTTCATTTTGGATAGAATTCAATAATTTTTTTCGTAATTTCGTTAATTCAGCAATTATATCTTGATTTTTGCTCCCTAGACCCTGATCCTCTATTTTTTTGATAATGGTTGGTTCGTCTTCTAGAAATTTTTGTGGATCCTCATGATAAATACTTAAATCAAGCCGGCTTCCCTGCTCTGTTATTAGCAGAAATTTCTGCTTTATTATTTGTGCACATCTTTCGGTTATTATTTGCTTAAATTTCGGAATTAACTCAGGTTTCAGCGTTGCGGTTAAATCAGCTTCCAGATTTGTGATTAGCTTAAAATCTTGATCTTCTAATGGCTTGGGTTGTTGCTTAGCTATTGATTCAAATTTTTCCTTTATTGTTAAATCCAATTTTTCCTTCGTTATTGACTCAAAGTCCCCCTTTAATAGCTCAAATTCTAGATTTGTTATTAATCTAATTTGTTTTTCGGTTATTTCCAGAGGATATTGATACGAATACTTATCCGCTCTGCGTAGAAATGGCGCAGCAACAGACTTGTCTATTGGGCCACCTGTATTTACGAAATATACTTCAAGCTTTGAGAATTTAATTTTTGCTTTTTTTAGTTCTTCATCACACTTTTTTATACATTCTATAGCTTGTTCGTTTAGCTCTTCTTGAGAAAATCGGATTGGATAGTTCTTATAATAACCCAAGGGAGTTATTTGACCATCAGTAATTAGGGTTAAAGTTATGTCTTTTTTCTCTTCTTTTTCTTTTGGAGCTTGTTCTAATGAAGATTCTTTTACTAAAACAGGGATAAATGTCGATGGATCAGTAGCGCCACCGTATCCTTCTCCTTTAATTAATAGTTCAATTATTTCTTTCGCCCTTTCCTTTTTTGTAATTTCAGGGTTTTCTCTATAATCCCAAAACGTATATACTGTATCTATGTCATTGGTTTTTTCTAACACGCTTTTCACTTTTTCCCAGTAATTTTTCTGGCTGTAAGTAGAGCCTGAATAATCAATCGCAATGACATTTTTTTTTAGCATACAGTTCCTGTTTTTTGTTAAAAAAATTTTCTAATTTCAAAAGTAGATATAACTACCTACCTATTTTCTTATAGTATCAGTAACTAATTGAAAAGCAATGTGCTGGTTAAGTCATAAAAAGTCATTAAAAGTAATAAGAAAATTTGCTTGAAGTTATCTTACATAAATGTAATAAAAAAAATTTTATCCACAAAATAATTAAGGCGTAGAAACTAGCAGTATTCTTAATTCTGCCAACTAAACATTGACCAAATTAAGCCGCTGGTTTTGTAGTTGACCTATTCTATAGTAAGCTCTCATCCAACTGACATCATCATTATTTTAGGGTTATTTGTATGCGCAGCAGTCATCTGTATTTACCGACACTCAAAGAAGCACCAGCCGATGCTGAGATCAAAAGCCATCAATTAATGTTACGCGCCGGCATGATCCGTAAACTCGCTTCAGGAATTTATACCTGGCTGCCCTTGGGTTTACGCGTGTTACGCAAAGTGGAAGCCATCGTGCGCGAAGAGATGAATCGCATTAATGCTCAAGAAGTACTGATGCCCAATCTGCAACCGGCCGAGCTTTGGCAAGAATCGGAACGCTGGGATGCCTATGGTCCAGAATTACTGCGTATTACCGATAGACATCAACGCTGGTTTTGTTTTGGACCGACACACGAAGAAGTCATTACCGCTTTAGTGCGTAATGAAGTACGCAGTTATAAACAATTACCACTGATTTTTTATCAAATCCAAACCAAATTTCGCGATGAAATTCGTCCGCGTTTTGGCGTGATGCGTGCCCGTGAATTTATTATGAAAGATGCATATTCGTTTCATCGTGATAAAGCCTCATTAGCAGCCACCTATCAGATTATGCATGATGCTTATTGCCAAATTTTCACGCGTTTAGGATTGAAGTTTCGCGCAGTCTTAGCCGATACCGGTAACATCGGTGGCAGTCAATCACAAGAATTTCAAGTATTGGCGCAAACCGGCGAGGATCAAATTTTTTATAGTGATAGTAGTGATTATGCTGCAAACGCCGAACTGGCAGAAAGTCTCGTCGTTAATCAACGCCCTGCGGCTACTGCACCATTCAAGAAAGAAAAAACACCCGGCACAAAAACCATTGCGGCAGTTTCTGAATTTTTAAATACCGATCCGCAACATTGCGTCAAATTATTAATGGTAAAAGGAAAAAAACACCCTTTAATTGGCCTTATATTGCGCGGCGATCACGAATTAAATCCGACTAAGCTGGCTAAAATATCTGAAATTGCTCATCCCTTAACCTTTGCTGAAGAAACAGACATTTTAGCGCTAACCGGTGTCGCTGTCGGTTATTTAGGTCCAGTCGGTTTATCGATACCGTTAATTGTCGATCGTTCCGCTGCGGTGCTCGCTGATTTTGTCTGCGGTGCGAATGAAGAAGGTTTTCATTACACACAGGTTAATTGGGAACGCGATTGCCCATTGCCACCCGTCGCCGATTTACGCCAAGTACAAGTCGGTGACCCCAGCCCTGATGGCAAAGGACATTTGAAAATGGAACGTGGTATTGAAGTAGGTCATATATTTCAACTTGGCAATAAATACAGTCTCGCGATGGGCGCCAATATTACCGCTGAAGATGGAAGTTTACTGCCTATGGAAATGGGATGCTATGGGATTGGTGTATCGCGTATTGTCGGCGCAGCTATCGAACAAAATCATGATGAACATGGTATTATTTGGCCAGATGCGATGGCTCCGTTTCAAGTGGTGATCGTACCGATTGCCTACCATCGATCTGAACAGGTTAAACATGCCGCCGATGCGCTCTATAAACAAGTAAGTGATGCGGGCATAGACGTGCTTCTTGATGACAGGACGGAACGTCCTGGTTTACTGTTTGCTGATAATGATCTTATTGGTATCCCTCATCGCTTAGTTGTGAGTGAAAAAACCTTACAAGAAAAAGTTATTGCGTATAAAGCTCGAACCGAAAAAAATGAGCAAATGCTAAATACCCATGACGTTTTGGATTTTTTGCAACAAAAATTAACGCAATGAAAACTATTTAATAGATGCAAGGCTATTTTTTATATATTTATAATAAGCGGAGAAAGTAAGTGAGCTATTGGCTAATGAAATCTGAACCCACTTGTTTTAGCATTCAGGATCTAGCCAAGCGACCTCATCAAACTGAACCTTGGGATGGTGTGCGGAATTATCAGGCACGAAATTTTCTGCAAGCGATGAAAAAAGGTGATCTGGCTTTTTTTTATCATTCAAGTTGTCCAACGCCGGGTATCGTTGGCATCATCAAAATAGTTAGCACGGCTTATCCGGATAAAACCGCCTTGCAAGTGGATGATCATCATTACGATCCTAAAAGTACAATCCGTAATCCACGTTGGGTTAGCGTGGATGTGCAATTAATAAGCATTTTTAAATCAATTATTTCTTTAGCAGATTTGAAAAGACAAGCGGCGTTAAAAAAAATGCGTTTACTACAAAAAGGCAATCGATTATCGGTCATGCCGCTCACAGTGTTCGAGTGGCAACACATTATGGCCCGAGAATCTCATCAATAAAATTAAAGTAAAAGTATTAGACCTCTATTTAAAATCATCGGTATTCAATATAATAACCTGTACTGCACGTACTTGATGAAGCGAAAATTAAAATAGTTTACTCGTCATTGCGAGCGCGGAGCGCGCGGCAATCCTTACACCAGAGATATCGTAAACTGAACGGCCACGCTCATTCCATTCGCTCGCCTCATGGTGATTTTTTACCTCATGTGCGTTCATAAGAATAATAATTAACTTAAGGAAAAGTAACTATGTCTATTACCAATTGGCCTGCAAGCGAACGTCCACGTGAGAAATTACTCGCTCAGGGTGCGGCTTTTTTATCTGACGCTGAACTGTTAGCCTTATTCATTCGTACCGGTGTCCGCGGAAAAACCGCCTTAGATATCAGCCGCGATCTGCTCTCACAATTTGGCGGTTTACGTTACATCGTTGCAGCCAGCCTGGAACAATTCTCAAAGACACTTGGTTTAGGTCTGGCAAAATATGTCCAAATTCAAGCCGCAAAAGAATTGGCCACACGATGTTTACAAGAAAATCTTGAACAACGTAATACTTTCGAAAATCCCCAAGATGTTTATCACTATTTAACGCATAAGTTGCGTTCCTACCCTTATGAAGTTTTTAGCTGTTTATTTTTGGATAATGCTCATCGCTTTATTCATTTTAAAGAGCTCTTTCATGGCAGTATTAACGAAGCAGCCGTCTACCCCCGCGAGCTGGTCCGGCAAGTCTATCAACATAATGCCGCAGCGGTCATCTTGGCCCACAATCACCCTTCCGGCATTGCTAAACCGAGTGAAGCAGATAAAAGGATTACACAGGAAATTAAATCTATTCTAACAGCCATTGATGTACGTCTATTGGACCATATCATCATAGGAGAAGGCTGTATGACCTCTTTTGCGACTCAAGGTCTGTTGTAAATCTTTTGACAGTTCGCTGCATTTTTGGTATAAAAGCGGGCAATATACTACTCACAGCAATGGGATTTTTGGCAAGGCGCCGCGAGAATGAGCAACCGGAATGTATTCAAGATACATGAGGATTGCGAATTGAGCGGCAACACAGCCAAAAATTCAAGTGCGAAGAGTACATTCAAAGACAATCTGCATTGGGGACTATTATATATGGCTAGGGTCTGTCAGGTAACGGGTAAAAAACCCATGGTGGGACACAATGTATCTCACTCTAACCGAAAAACTAAACGTCGTTTTCAGATTAATCTACACGTGCGTCGCCTTTGGGTAGCCACCGAAAAACGCTTTGTTACATTAAGAATAACGGCGGATGGTTTGCGTACTATTGAGAAGCAAGGCATCGATAAAGTACTGGCTACGCTACGTCAGCGCGGCGAAAAAGTTTAAACGGGAAAGCACATCATGCGTGATAAAATTAAGTTAAAATCAACGGCTAGCGCTTATTACTATACAACCAGTAAAAATAAGAAAGCCACGCCGAATAAATTAAAATTTAAAAAATATGATCCTATCACTCGCAAACACGAAATGTTTGAAGAAGATAAGATTAAATAGTTAAAAATATTCAATTAAAGCCTGTCCAAAAGCATTTATTTGGGCGGGATTTTTTTTGCCCTACGCTGAGAATGTTCTATTCATTCTTATCACTCTTAGTTTCTGGACGCATCAGCGGAAACAAGATAACATCCCGGATCGATGCGGAATCGGTAAATAACATCGCTAATCGATCGATACCTATCCCCTCTCCTGCGGTGGGTGGTAAACCGTATTCCAATGCTTGTATATATTCTTCATCATAAGGCATTGCTTCTAAATCGCCGGCTGATTTTGCTAAGCTTTGCTGCTTGAAACGTGCTGCTTGATCTTCGGGATCATTTAACTCGGAAAATCCATTGGCTAATTCTCGGCCGCCAATATAGAGTTCAAAACGATCTGCTAACTGTGGATCTTGATTGTTGCGTCTGGCCAAAGGCGACACATCAATTGGATACTCAGTAATAAAAGTGGGTTGCTTTAATTTTTGCTCAACGGTTTCTTCAAACACCGCAAATTGTAATTGTCCGATAGATTCACTCACTGGAATCTTTAGACCAGCGGCAATTTTTTGCAAGGATGGTAACTCAGTAATATCTTTTAACTGCCACTGTGGATTATATTCGAGTATGGCATTAAGCACACTTAAGCGTTTAAAAGGCTGGGATAAATCATAGGTTTCGCCTTGATACGTCAATTGTTCAGTCGCCAAAATAGTTTGTGCTAACTCACGGATTAATTGTTCGGTTAAATCCATTAAATCATGATAATCGGCATAAGCTTGGTAAAACTCCAACATCGTGAATTCAGGATTATGCCGAGTCGAAAGTCCCTCGTTCCGAAAATTACGATTAATCTCAAAAACTTTTTCCATACCGCCAACGACTAAGCGTTTTAGATGTAACTCTGGCGCCACACGCAGAAATAATTCCATATCTAAGGCATTATGATGGGTGATGAAAGGCCTGGCCAAAGCACCACCAGGTAACACATGCATCATTGGGGTTTCCACTTCAACAAAACCCCGTTGGTTTAAAAACTGACGGATTCCGTTGATAAGTTGCGAACGAATTTGAAAGGTCTTTCGAGTTTTTTCGTTGGTCATCAGATCCAAATAGCGTTGTCGATATCGTTGTTCTTTATCCGACTCTGAAAGCCCATGAAATTTATCGGGCAATGGCCGTAAGGATTTACTCAGCAAATGAACTTTTTCTGCTTTAACGGAAAGTTGCTTGGTTTTAGTACGAAACAATACACCGTTGATACCCACAATATCGCCCAAATCCAAACGTTTAACTGCTTCAAAATCTTCTAGACCGATGTTGTCTTGCTTGACATAGACCTGCATTTTCCCCGACATATCTTGAATATCGAGAAATAAACTTTTACCCATATCGCGCTTTAACATAATCCGACCAGCAAGTTGGACAGACGCATGCTTTAGCTCTAATTGCTCAGTATTAGCTTGTTCATATTGGCTATATAAATCAGCGGCTAAGCTATCACGGCGGAAGTGATTTGGATAAGCCTCTGAAATGCGTCGTAATTCATTTAATTTTGTTAGACGTTGCGCAAACAAATCTTCAGCATTATTCGTAGTCGTTTCTTTTTCATGGTTCATGTCAAATGTTTCCACACTTATCGATTTTCAAGCTTACTAGTTTAACAGATCACGATAAAGAAAAAGCGATTCTTGCCAAGAGTATCTATAAGCCTGCTTTTAAACTGGCGATCAAAAAAGGATTAAGATGGCCATTTAACACCGCTTGCGTATTACCTGTTTCAACACCGGTGCGCAGATCTTTGATCCGTGCATCATCTAATACATAAGAACGGATCTGACTACCCCAGCCGATATCACGCTTCAAAGACTCTTGGCTTTGTTTTTCTTCAGCACGTTTACGTAGTTCTAATTCATATAATTTTGCACGTAATTGCTTCATTGCTTGGTCACGGTTTTTATGTTGCGAGCGATCGCTTTGTGATTGCACCACTACGCCGCTAGGAATATGCGTCATACGCACTGCTGAATCAGTACGATTGACATGCTGCCCCCCCGCTCCACTAGCACGATAGGTATCGATACGTACATCTGCAGGGTTAATGTCGATGTCGATGGTGTCATCCACTTCGGGTGATACAAATACCGCGGCAAAGGAAGTATGCCGCCGTTTATTCGCATCGAAGGGTGATAAACGTACTAAGCGATGCACGCCAGTTTCGGTACGTAACCAACCATAAGCATACTCACCTTCAAATTTAATCGTAGCACTCTTTATTCCTGCCACTTCACCGGCAGACACTTCGATTAAGTCGACTTTAAAATTATTTTGCTCTCCCCAACGCAGATACATCCGTAATAACATTTCTGCCCAATCTTGTGCTTCGGTGCCACCTGAACCGGATTGAATTTCCAAGTACGCAGAATTTTTATCTAATTCACGCGGAAACATGCGTCTGAATTCGAGTTGTTCTAATCGTGATTCCAGTGTTTGTAATTCTTGCGGTAGCGTGGCTAATAGATCATCAGCCCCTTCAGTCATCGCTAAATCATGCAGATCTTTGATATCGCTCAGACCTTTTTCTAATTGCTGAAAGGTATCGACTATTTGCTGCAATTGCGCACGATCTTTGCCTAATTGTTGCGCTTTGTCTGGCTGATTCCAAATGTTGGGATCTTGGAGTTCGTGATCTAACTCTTGAAGTTGTTCAAGTTTAGTTGGATAGTCAAAGGTACCTCCGTAATTCCATACTACGGCTTTCAAGTTCTTTGATTTTTTGAAGGATGGGAGCGGTTTCAAACATAACAGATAATGAAGAACTAAATAAAAATTATTTTTTAATGGGCTCTATTTTAAGAGCGTGATTAACACACTAAGGATACTCACCGCTACGACCATCATGCTGCCTAACCTAATGGTGAGATCTTTTTTACTCATTTCAATATCGCGTTTTAAATCCACGCTAAGCGCTGCAATATCGCGTTTTAAATCACGTATATCTTGCTTTGTTGCTATATTAGTTTCTATAACTTCCTTAAGTGCTTCGGCTTGAATTTCTGCTATATTTTCCGCAACACCCGCTTCTCTAAGCTTTTTAACATACTGAAGCGTATCAAATGTTAAAAAACCAGCCATAAACTCTATCTCCTAAAATATTATTATTTTAACCTAACTTTTTTTGTGTCGAAAACCCAGCCAAGCTAATTGCAAATTTTCGTAATGCCTGCACGCCGGTGGCTTCGGCTTGTTTACACCACTCTTGTAACGCTTCTAACAGCTCGCGTTGCGTCGCGGTAGTACGACCCCAAATTGCCTGCAGTTTCAGCCGGTACTGATACACTAAGGCTAACATATGGTGATTATCCATCACTTCCGCGATCTGTTGCTTGCCTTCTTCGTTTAATAAAGACTCGGTACGAATCAGTGCAACTTTGGCGCGTTTTAATAATGCCTTACTACTGGTATTGGCCTTTAGCTTTTCTTCATGTAACACCGGCAATAATACCTCGCGACTATAACGCGCTAACACTTGAAAGCGGTTAGTAATCAATGCGGCTAACGTATCTGCATCAACGTGTGCTTTACCTGGGATATTCTCAAGTTTAGGTGATACGCGTTTAACCTTAGACAAACCTAAAAATTGTAATAAACGGATATAAACCCAACCCAAATCAAACTCCCACCATTTCACCGAAAACTTAGCTGAGGTTGGAAAGGTATGGTGATTATTATGTAATTCTTCACCACCAATAAAAGCGCCTAAAGGGATGATGTTGCGCGCTGCATCCGGACATTCAAAGTTTCGATAACCCCAATAGTGACCGATACCATTCACTACACCAGCAGCAAAGAAAGGTATCCAGGCCATCTGTAAAGCCCAGATGGTAATCCCAGGAATACCAAATAAAACCACATCAATAACAAACATCAATGCAATACCCGCCGCGCTATGCTTGGTATAAACATGTCGTTCTAACCAGTCATCCGGTGTCCCTTGACCATAACGGTCCATGGTATCTTTATTTTTAGCTTCGTCTCGATATAGCTCAGCCCCTTCAAAAAATACTTTTTTAATACCTCGAGTTTGCGGACTATGTGGATCTTCATCGGTTTCACACTTAGCATGATGTTTACGATGGATGGAAACCCACTTTTTAGTTTCCATACCCGTGGTTAACCAGATCCAAAAACGGAAGAAATGACTGATGGCGGGATGTAGTTCCAAGGCACGATGCGCCTGGGATCGATGCAAATACACCGTGACGCCCACGATAGTGATATGCGTTAATATCAATAAGGCTACGACATAACCCCAAAATGATAAATTCAATACACCAAATAATATTTCCACAGTAACCTCTTGTATTTTAATGCTAACCTAAGTCACTCTTAGTATAGTCAAAAAGCTTTATTATAAATTTTAATGCTTATTCTTGTTTATATTCTATTAACTTGACCACTTTTTTTACACCCGAAGACTCTCTCGCTATCGATACCGCTAAATCAGCTTGTTTCGGTGTCGCTATGCCCAATATATACACCACTCCGTTTTCAGTCACTATCTTAAAATTATTCGATTTAAGTTCTCTATTGGCAAACATCTTGGTCTTAACTGCTGAAGTGATACCCACATCTTGAGCACGTCGGTAGACTGTCGTAGGGATCCCAAGGGCAATTTCATTAAATACACGTCGAACTTGCGGGATGCTATTAGCATAGTGTTCTGCTTTAGCTTTTAATTCCTCATCATAGGCTTGGCCGGTTAACAATATCACTCGGTTATAACTCACCGCAGCAATATGGGTTTCAGCGTTTAGCACCGGATCATTCGCCAATTTTCGGTTGATCCTAAAGTTAATTTCCTCATCAGATTTAATCGTATTAATAGGTCGCGGATCCGTCACTAAACCACCCGTCGTTGCGCTACCCGCTACAAAAGCGCCAGCCAGACAACCTTGCAACCCTAATGATAGGATTAAAATAATAAAGATTTTTCTCATTTCGTTTCCTAGCCTCTAATAAACAGGATGGTTAATGGTAAAAAAAACCGCCTTGGCCAGCCATATTAACTGACTGGGAAATAAACCTAGAACGAGGAGTAGTATAGCATTAATACTCAGTGCAAGGTAGGCATCTGGCGCTACCATTATGCGGGGTATAGTGGGTTCAGGCTCCTCGAAATACATCACTTTTATGACATTAATGTAATAATAAGCCCCAATAATAGCAAAAATAATGGCCAATGTGGCTATCCAGAGTAGATGGACTGAAATTAGGGCTTCTAAGATACCTAATTTGGCGAAAAAGCCAATAGTGGGTGGAATTCCCGCCATAGAAAACATCGCCAGCAACATCATCAGCGCTAACCAAGGATTTCGTGCATTCAGCCCTTTTAAGTCACTAAGTTGCTCAACCTGTCCTGATTTACTCATCACCACCAATAAGCCAAATGCGGCCAAGGCCATCAGACCATACGCCAACATATAGAAAAGACTCATGGCATAACCCATCGCCGTACCGGCAACTAAGCCAAGTAAGCCATAGCCCATATGCGCTATGGCGGAATAAGCCAACATGCGCTTTAAATTGCTTTGCACGATAGCTACTAGGTTACCCAAACTGAAGGATAAGATAGCAATAACCGCTAATAAAGGCTGCCAATAGCTGAGTAAGCTGGGCATGGTATCGACTAGCAAACGGATGGCCAGTGCTAAACCGGCTATCTTCGGTGCCGCACTGATAAACAAAGTAACCGGCGTGGGCGCACCTTGATAGACATCCGGGACCCAAAGTTGGAAAGGTGCCGCCCCGATCTTAAATGCAATTCCCGCTAGGATAAAAATAAGCCCCGTACTCAGCAGTACATGAGATTGCCCACCCACGAGCAAAGCCTGATGTATCGTAAGTAAAATTAAAGAATGTGTGGCACCATATAATAACGAGAGGCCATATAAGAATAAGCCTGAAGCCAAAGCGCCTAAAATAAAATATTTCATCGCCGCTTCTGCTGCCTGACTCGATTGACGTTGTAAAGCCACCATCGCATACAGCGGAAAGGATAATAGCTCTAAACCCAGGTACAGAGTTAGTAAACTATTCGCCGACGTCAACACCAACATACCCAGTATTGAAAATAAACCCAATAAATAATATTCACCCGAATGAATATGTAACTGCTTAATCGCATCACGTGCATAAACAAAGGCAAATAGACTAAATATCAAAATACATAACTTAATAAAATAGGCGACCAAATCCCAGGTAAAATGTTGATGAAAAAGGAATTGCGCGGGTACATGATGTAGATGCATCACTAATGCCAGCGTAATGACCAGGCTTATTTGCGTCGCACTATAGGTGAGCAAACTGGATTTCTGTTCTACAAATAATTCGAGTAATAAGATCACACATGTCATCAACAATAAAGCGATTTCAGGAGCAGCAGGAAATTGGAGTAATTGTTGTAATGTCATCATAATTTAGTTTGCAAACTCCAATGTAAAATTGAGTCTATGGAGGCATGCATGATCGTTAGTAAAGGAGCAGGATAAATACCGATAAAAATAATCGCCACTGCTAGTAAAATAAACACCAGTTTTTCAAAACCATGTATATCACTACTTT
>CANJLU010000017.1 GCA_947475085.1 Coxiellaceae bacterium | reverse complement strand
TCAATGCCGGACTTAATAAAATATCCTTGACATTTTTTTTGGATAAAATTTCATGTATTTTATCAAAAGAAACATCTTGATAATTTTGACTGGCTAGCAATTTTATATTGGCCTGCTTAAGATAATCGAGAAAATACATATTTTCTTCTAAATCAAACTGCTGAACTAATAAATTAACAAAAAAACCAATCATTTTATCAAACGAAGCATGCCCGCCTCTGCCATTGGTCGCCGTTACCATCGTTATATTTTTTTGATATGTATAAGAACATAGTAAAATACTAAACAAGGCGCTTACTACGCTAAAGCAAGTAACACCCCCTAATCTAGCCAAATTTTTTAGCCGTGTTAATTCTTCGGCAGATAAGGAAAATGCATATCTTTTTGCAGATTCTTGAGTAGCGGGTCTAAATCTTGATAAAGATTGATCAGAGGGTAAGGTTGTGACTATTTTTATTTTGGACAGTGATTCTTTCCAAAAATTAAATGCCTTTGATTGATAAACCTCATCTTTTATTTTTTTTTGTTGATCGCAAATAAATTCGACATATTGGTGAGGTTGATCAATACAGCTTGATAAGCCTGAGGCTAAACTATGATATATTTTGGATAACGTATCCAAACAATTCTTCAGAGAAACCGCATCAAAAATAGCATGGTGAACATGAAGTAAAATATAATAATTATTTTCTAATTGTTCTTTAAAAATAACAAATCGTATTAAAGTTGAGCTGCTCATTGTCCAAGGTGTATCGATTTCGCGCTGAACAGCTTCCTCTAAGCATGTCATTGTTTTTATATTTTTAACTTGAAAATTTAATTCTCTCGCTTCAGGTGCTAAAATGATTTGTTTTAATTCATTTCCTTGCATAAAAAATGAAGTGCCGAATACATCGTAAAGCTTTATGAGTTCTTGACAAGCCGTTTCAAAACGTGAAATATCTAAATTTTTATTTACTTTATAGCAGGCTATCATATGATAGTTCGCGCTATTATCGGCTTGTTCTTGCTGCTCTGCAAACCAGATCCTTTGTTGCTGAAAAGAGCTAGGCAAATTTACGTTATAAAAGTCATCATTTTTTGCTACTATTTTCTGAGACATTTTTATCTCTTCAATATATTCTATTAAGCTATTCACTGTTGTTTTTTGGCACAATAGTTTCTGGACAGTAATGCTTACGCCATAGATTTTATATAAATAAAAACGTAATTCTGTAGCTTTCAGTGAATCTAAACCCCTTGCAACTAGCGATTTATCTTGGGCTTCTTCACCTAACAAATTAATACACATTTCATTAATACTATTTTCTGCTTTCGAGATTGCTTTAATAGCATTATTACCAATAAAAAATTGATTTAAAAGATAATCCAGTGAGGTAGTGATTGTTTTTAGTTCTATTAAATATTTTTCACTTATTTTGTTAGTGTTTAGTATAATTTTTTTATTTTGTGCTTCTTTAGTCGATCCATTAAAGCCATTTAAAGATGCGCGAATTAAAGCGTCAACCTCTAGCTCAATTAATTTTCGCATTGGCAATATCAAAATAAATTCTTCGTCTAATTCGAGTGAATTAAAGTCCAAACAAATATTTAATTTTTTAAATAAAGATTTAAAGTGATTTTGCAGCCAAGAGTAATTTTGCAGTTTATTCAATATGAATCTTGCAATCGGATTGATATTGGTTTTATCACTTAAAATATTTAAAAAATTACTAGCAGGTCGATTTTTTTCTGATTTTTTAAATTTTATCTTAATATCATGAATACCTTTTTCATGAGCAATGTATACTATTTTTTTTAACCCTTCATATTCAATACCTCTATTAAATCCTCTACAACTAAGATAAGTATTTTCGATAGTTAAACTTTTGTCATCCCAACTAACTATTATTGCGGCCGCAAGATCGATAGCATCTTTGGGTGTAAAATTATCTTGGATTATGCCAACAAAAACTGCTTTTTTATCACAATTTACAACTGCATTTATTTCATTAATTGTTTTAAATTCAGGAAATAAATTAAATTGATTGGTTCTTTGTGACAATTGACTAACTCTTTCAATGGTAGATATCTCCTCCACAGAATTGATTTTATTTATAGAAATAGACTGGCCTAACTCCGAAGACCTTAAATATTGTATAGGATCTCGAAATTGTGTCGCCAATACTTTTTTAGCCTCGGTTTGCTCGTAAAGTTTAGCCCTTTTTTTGTCTGTTTCAGTAATAATTAAATGCTCATCAACATCAAATACCCAATGGCTTTTACAATCTTTTAAATTTTGCGGCATAGTTATGCACAATAATCCTGATATTTGACTTACCTCATTAATTTCCCAGGGATTATCATCAATAAATCGAAAACTATCTGGATTAAGATTTAATTCTTTTGCAAGAGCTAAAATATTATTAGATTTTTCTATCCAATTTATTTTTTGTTTGAGTATATGTGATAATTTTAAAGGCATTTCTGCTTCACGTTGATTGAAAACCTCTAAAACTGTTTGTTCGTCATTTTTACTACACAAACAGATAATTATCCCTTTTTCTTGCTGGTCTACTAAATAGTTTTGTAAAAAAATATTATGTTCTTTAAATTCAACGCGGTTTATACCAATATCGCCCGCAACACCTTCCCATAAAGTATTGTCGCAATCTACAGCAATAAGCTTATAAGGTTTTTGAATAATTGCGTGCAATTTTCTCGCCAATAAACACGCCATAGCTGTATAAAATTCCGGATTATAAGGAATGTGTGTATCGTCTTCTATAGGATTTTCAAATTCAAATACCCCATATTTGTCTTGAATATCACTCAAAGTCAATGTATGGATCTTATTATCATTTAATCTTTCTATGAATAATTTTTCTATACCATTTAATCGTGAGTTAATATAAAAACTGCTAGGACTGGGACATAAAAAAACTAAAAAAGGTAATCCTTTTTCATGCTTCAATGAGGTAATTTGGTTTACAAGTAGATTAAGATGTTCTGTTAATTTATTTTCAGTGATAATCGACCCTTCTTCCATAAAATCGCATATTCGAAATAAAATAGCATATGATTTTTCCGGCGTTGAATTTAAATTTAAAAGATCTCCCATTAAATTTTTATTACTATATTTTATAGTTACCGACTCGGAAGTAAAATGTTTAAGTAAGAATTGAAGGGGTTTTTGAAGATAGTCCGAAGTAAATGTAGAAAGAATTAACATTTTTTTTATTCCATTTTTGTTGTAAGAATTCACACAAGGTAAATTATATTACCATTTTAAACATATTAAAAGTTTTTTAAATATAAAAGATTTAATTAAGTATTGAAGTTTAAAAATTTTAATTTTTTATTTTAAATTAAAAATAATTTTTAAATTTTAAGATCATTGAAAAAAGTGCGCGGCGTTAGCAATAATAGAAAGAAAAGATTTAAGTAACAAACCATTATCTAGTTTGTTACTTTGGGAAGATTAGTAGCATCAACCATGCTGACTAATTCTCGGATCACCACTGAAAACATCATTAATTTCAATTCGCCGGTGCTTCTTAAGTCAGCTAAAAATTGCTCCCAACGTTTAATAAAATCTTGGTTGTCTGTTTCCCATTGCTCCAAACAGGTTTCATTATTACCCTGCTTATCAACCACACATTTTAGAATAATAACGGTTAAGTGACGCTGTTGAGTGTCTAGATCATCCAGTAATATTACTCTAGCTAAATTATCCCATAAAGTTTCTATCGTTATTTTCATAATCTGGGATCGCAGCCAGGTAAATCCAAATTTTTCACCCACCATGAAATACAGTTCGGCTACATCTTGCAAGGCCAATTTATTTTGCTGCGCTGCATCTATAATATCTAATAAAGCATATTCATGATCCACATTGGCAATACGTTTAGCTATATCTTCAGTTATACCGGCTTCGATAAGTCCCAAAACATTTCTTTCCCAGTGCTCCCGTTCTTCACCAATAAGTAAATTAGGTAAGTTTTTACTCAAAGTCACTATCGACTGCCTAAATCGATCGACCATCCCTAAAATATCGGTTAATTGTTCTTTGTAATTGTAGATAAACCACCGAGTTGCGCGTCTTATTAAACGATTAAATTGGCGCATAATTGCGTAACGAACAGCAGGTGCTACATCATCGCTCAAGTTTTCTGCCAATCCAAGCAACTCAGAAAAACCAAACACATGGTGTGCGATTGCATAAGCACGCGCAATAGAAGCAATATCTGCACCAATTTCGGTCTTTAAACGGAAAACAAACGTAATGCCCATATCATTAACCATAGCATTACTAATCTTAGTCGCAATAATTTCGCGACGTAGACTATGTTGTTGCATAAATTTAGAAAAGCGGCCACGTAAGGGTTTTGGAAATGCTGATTCCAAAACACGCTTTAAATAGTCTTCTTCTAACGAATGTTTTTCAAGCAATTCAGCCTTTACCCACATTTTAGTATAGGCGAGTAATACAGCAATTTCCGGGCTCGTTAAGCCTTTACCCAATGCCTTCCTTTCTAGTAAGGCCTTTTCGTCCGGAAGAAATTCTAATGCTCGATCTAACTTACCGTGTCGCTCTAATTCTTGAATATAACGACGATGAAATTCTAATTCTTGCTGCGCATGCATAGCCGCTAAACTAATAGTACGCGTTTGACTGTAATTATCATAAAGAACTAGTTTAGCAATTTCATCGGTCATTTCTGCTAATAAAGCATTACGTTGTTCAAACGTCATTTCACCTGCAGCTACCACCGCATTCAATAAAATCTTACAATTAACTTCATGATCCGAACAATCTACACCGGCCGAGTTATCAATAAAGTCCGTATAAATTAATCCGCCATTTAAAGCATATTCAACCCGACCTAGCTGCGTTAAACCAAGATTGCCTCCTTCAGCTACAATTCGACAACGTAATTCTTTGGCATCAATACGCAAATTATCATTAGTTCTATCACCGACATCTGCATTTCTTTCGCTGGATGCCTTAACATAAGTGCCAATACCACCATTCCATAATAAATCTACATTGGCTTTTAATATGGCACGAATTAATCCGTCGGGCGCAATGGAATCTTGATTAATATCCAATAACTTTTTAATTTCATTAGACAATGCGATCGATTTTTGTGAGCGTAAAAAAATACCACCGCCTTTAGAAATCAAACTAGCATTATAATCCTGCCAGGTAGAACGAGGTAAATTAAATAAACGTTTTCGTTCTTGAAAGCTTTTTTCAGCATCTGGATTAGGATCGATAAATATATGCATATGGTTAAATGCTGCGACTAGCTTGATGTGATGAGAGAGTAACATCCCATTACCAAAAACATCGCCTGACATGTCACCAATACCTACCACAGTAAAATCATCTTTATCTGGATTTAAACCTAATGCTCTGCAATGTCTTCTAACAGATTCCCATGCTCCGCGCGCAGTAATCCCCATTTTTTTATGGTCATAACCAACACTGCCACCCGATGCAAATGCATCTCCTAGCCAAAAGTTATATTCAGCTGCGATAGCATTAGCAATATCTGAAAAACTTGCCGTCCCTTTATCAGCCGCAACGACCAAATATGGATCTTCTTCATCGTATCGCACCACATCCTTAGGGTGTATAACCACATTATTTTGCAAATTATCGGTCAAATCCAATAAGCCGCGCATGAAAGTTTGATAGCAGAGGATCACTTCATTCATCACAGCTTCACGATCAGCATTTTCTGGTAGTTGCTTACAAACAAAACCACCTTTAGCACCTGCAGGAACTATCACCGCATTTTTTACCTGCTGCGCCTTCATTAAACCTAATATTTCGGTCCGAAAATCTTCTCTACGATCGGACCAACGTATCCCACCACGAGCAACCTTTGCAGCCCTTAAATGAACTGCCTCGACACGTGGTGAATACACAAAAATTTCATACATTGGCCTTGGCAATGGTAAATCCATGATTTGACTGGGATTTAACTTAAGTGCCAACCAAGGTTTAGGTTTGTTCTCATGATCAGTTTGATAATAATTAGTTCGCAAAGTAGCTTGAATAACTTCAAATAAGTTCCGCAAAATGCGATCTTCATCTAGGCTAACGACTGCATCCAACGCCGCATGTAAACTTTTTTCCAGACTAGCTGTTACACTACCGGATTCATCTTGGCGACTAGGATCAAAATAATATTTAAATAGTTTAACTAAAATTTTAGCAATACCTGCATTACGCGATACGACCGTTTCCACGTAAGCTTGACTAAATGGCACACTGATTTGACGAAGATATTTGGTATAAGCCCTTAATATAGAAACCTCTCGCCAAGTTAATTGACCTGCTAATATTAAGCGATTAAAACCATCGTTTTCGACTTCGCCAGACCATATCTTGCTAAACGCTTCTTGAAAAATTTCTTTTACCTGTGAAACATCTACGTCATCAATATGAACCGGTTTTACGCCAAAATCATTAATCCAAATGCGACGACCGTCAGGTAAGGTAATTTCTTGTGGCCATTCATCCATAACGCGTAGGCCCATATTTTCCAGGACTGGTAAAGCATCAGACAAAATGATGGGTTTTCCTGCCTGAAATAATTTAAATCTTAATGGAACACCCTTTTCATTTGCGGATGGGTAAAAATTCATTTCCAAAGGATGTTCAGACGAGATTTTTTCTAATTGTTCAATGTCATGTACAGCTATGTTTGCTGCGAATGTATCGCGGTATCCGCTAGGAAAAGCATACATATATTTTTGTAATAGGCGCGCGCCATCTTGTTCGCCATAATATTCGATCAACGCCTGACGTAATTCTTCTTTCCAAGAGCGAGCGACTTCAACCAACTGCGCCTCAATCTTTTTAACCTCATAGGTTAAATCTTTCTTAGGATCAGTACGAATTAAAAAATGGATACGTGCTAGATTAGAATCTCCAAACAATGTCGAAAAACCAATTTCAATGCCAGAAAATTCTCGAACCAAAATCTTTTCCATCTGGCGTTGCAGGTCGGTGTTTAATTGTTCTTTAGGTAGATAAACTAAACAAGAAATAAAACGCCGATAGTTATCTTGTCTAACAAACAAACGTACCGTTCTTTGTTCTTGTATATGTAAAATACCTAGCGCTAATTGCGTCAGTTCTTTGACTGAGGCTTGAAATAGATCGTCACGAGGCAAACTGGATAAAATATCGAGTAACGCTTTTCCGGCATGGCCTTTTAAAGGTAAATTGGAATTTTGTAAAATGAGTTGTATCTTACGCCGTATCAATGGAATGCTGCGTGGATCACTATGATAAACAGTCGAAGTATAAAGGCCTATAAAACGTCTTTCTCCAATTAACTCTCCCTGCTCATTAAAACGTTTAACGCCAATATAGTCAGCATAAACCGATCGATGCACTCTCGATTTACTATTGGTCTTAGAAATAACCAATACTTGTGGAGAAAAAGCTAAACGACGGGCTTCGGGAGGTAATTCTGTTAAAGGTTTTTCTTCTTTACTTTTCGTTTCATCCTTTAATACACCTAAGCCTGATTTTTTGATCATACGTAATGTTTTGTGATCTTTACTCAAATCATAATCACGGCAACCTAAAAAGGTAAAATGATCATTCAACAACCAAGCCAAAAAATCTTTAGATTCTGCAACATCTTCTGGGTCATAGGGGGGGGAATTTTGCTCCAATTCCTTTAAGCAACTTTGCATTCTAGACCGCATTTCGGGCCAATCGTTTACAACTAAACTAACCTGTTCTAATACCTTTTCCAGCTTTTTAGCCAGCTTATTGAGAGTTTCAGTATTCGCTGCTTTATCAATTTCCAGGTAAATTAAGGCTTCAGTTTGTTGGTCTGCTATTGCATCATAGGGTAAAACCTCTATGACTTTTCCTTGCTGATCGCGACGTAACTTTATATTACCAAAATGAATATTGAAAAAAATATTAAAACCTTGCCGATTAATCTCCATCCGAGTGGAATCCACTAAGAAAGGCTTATCCTTGGCAACGATTTGAACAATACTATATTTGCTTTCCCAACCATCTTTTTCAAGACTAGGATTATAGACACGAATCTTTGCTTGACCAGGCAAACGTTGGTAAATCAGCCTCCAGTGAGAAGCCAGTGCCGCCGCAAGATTTTCTGCGGAGCGACTTTCCAATGTTTCTAAATCAGTATGGGCATAATACTGTTTGGCAAAAGCAGTAAATAATTTAGATTGCTCTTTGGGCACTTTTTGTAGTGCAAATCTCAAAATTTTATCTATGATCGATTTATAAACACGGTTAGTAAGGTTGTTCATATTGAACTATAAGATTGAGTGATAACAAATTCCCCATACTAGTTGGCGAGCTATCCTTAATTCCACTACTCCTGTTTATATACTCTTCGCACTTGAGTATAACCAATAGACACATTATGAGGGGTCAAGTAAACTAGCACATTGTAATACGCTCCCCGTAAAAAACCAATGAAAACAATGTAATTTTTATGTCAGCTTCTAATAGCGATTATGCAGAAATCAGCAAATTTACGCTTATGGCTGAGCAATGGTGGGATACTGAGGGCATATGTAAACCCTTACATCTCATCAACCCCTTGCGCTTAGAATTTATATTGGCACAACAAACCTTACAAGGTCAAAAAATAATCGATATCGGTTGTGGTGGTGGAATATTAACCGAAGCAATGGCTAAAATAGGTGCACAAGTCACCGGTATTGATAAAAGCGCTGCCCTTATAGAGGTTGCTCAGAAACATGCTGCAGACAATCAACTCTCAATCAAATATTCACTTACCGATGCAGAATCCTTCGCTACAAAGCATAATCAGTCCTTTGATGTGGTGTGCTGCATGGAGCTATTGGAACATGTTCCTGACCCCTGCTCGCTCATACAAGCTTGTAGTGACTTAGCTAAACCAGGCGCTAGTATTTTTTTTTCTACTATTAACCGTAATCCGCGCGCTTACTTATTAGCTATACTCGGCGCAGAATATTTCTTAAAACTGTTACCCCGAGGGACGCATGATTATAAAAAATTTATCCGTCCTTCTGAATTAGCTACTGCAGCCCGGCAAGCTAATTTAGAGCTGAAAAAGTTTCAAGGGATCTACTATAATCCTTTAATTCAATATTATGCCTTAGGAAAAGATATCAATGTCAATTATCTTGCTGCTTTCAAAAAGCGGACTTAAGTCATGCCATTTTCAACACTAAATATGAGAATAAAAGGAATACTTTTTGATCTCGATGGGACCTTACTAGACACCGCTGCCGACTTAACGGCTGCTCTCAATCAAGTTTTAATCTCACAACAAGCAAAACCTTTATCTGTTAATCACGTTCGTCCGGCAATATCTTCCGGAGTAGCTGGTTTATTAGAGCTAGGGATGGGGATCGACACACAAGATCCGACTTTCTCTAGCTTGCGCAAACAATTCCTCGATTATTATACCCAACATATTTGTGTGCACACTCATTTATTTCCAGGTGTAAACACTTTAACTAATTACTTACAAGATGAAAAATGGCCATGGGGTATTGTCACTAATAAATCTGCTATTTTAACTAAGCAATTAATAAAGAAATTCCCTCTACTTAATAAAGCTAAATGTATTATCGCCGGAGATACACTTAAATATTGCAAACCTCATCCTCAGCCATTGTTGCATGCCTGCAAATGCATAGCTTGTCTTCCAGAGCACTGCGTTTACGTGGGTGATGCTAAGCGCGATGTTGAAGCCGCCAACGCTGCCGGCATGTATAGTCTCATTGCATTATACGGTTACATCAATAGTAAAGATGATGTTAATAAGTGGGACGCCACTGCCAAGATTTCCTCACCACTCGAAATTATTGAATACTTAGGTCAATTTCATTCCCGGCGGTAATAAATTTTCATGACATTCATCATCGATCGGGTTAGATAAAGCGTTGTTTGTGAATGCCAAAGGAGACATGCTTAACAGTTTGCGTCGCTTAGGTGAAACAGTATCGATTTCTAAAGCCACCCTCTTTTTTGCTTTTGTTGCGCTCAGTGTAGAAAAAAAAGACCGAAATACCGAAGGTTTACATTTACTTTCTTTTTTTAATAACGAAGAATTTTGTTGTTTTTTTTCATCATTAATCAATAGAAGTAAATCTTTGGTTTCATCATTTTTAAAATCGAGTAACACTTGCAAGTGTTCTTGATAAACACTTTTAGGAAAAGACTCAACATTTTTTAACATACATTCATAAATAGTTAATGGTTTGAAGCTAAATGCCTCGGGTAATTCAACCATTAATGCAAAAATATCTGTTTCCAAAAATCCTGTTACGTCCTTAATATCAATAACAGGTAGATTGGCGGTTTTTTTTAATCCCTCTAATGCTTGAAATGATCACTAAGATCCTCGTCACTGTCAACTTTCAATCTTTCTAAGTCTTTTTCTAATTTAAGCAACAATTCACTAAATTGTTCATTTAAGGTTGTTTCTTCATCTGAACTACTTATTTCTTCATAAATATTTGTATCATTAACCATAAATTTTCTTAAAATTATAATAATATGGAAATAGAACTTATTTAATTTTATTATTAAAATTAAATAAAAGCTGAGTATATTTTAAGATGAAAAAAAATCAACAAGAACTCTACTAAGAATTTTTTGCTATACTTAAATTTTCATTTTCGAGTATAGAGATGACAACTAATTTGCTAGAGCCTACCTTACGAGTAAAAACCAGGCCTAACGATGCCAATAAGGCCGGCGATATTTTTGGCGGTTGGTTAATGTCACAAATCGATATTGCTGGGGCAATTGCTGCGGCACAACGTGCGAAAGGACCCGTTGTTACGGTTGCAGTCAAGGAATTAAAATTCTTACAACCTTTATTTATTTACGATATCGCCAGTTTCTATACCAAAATTATTGGGGTAGGTAAAACTTCGGTAACTATTGAAGTAGAGGTCTATGCAGAACGTTACCAAGAGGGTATAAACGCAGCTACTCGGATTAAAGTTTCAGAAGCAAGCCTGATTTATGTAGCCGTATCAAAACCTGGAGAAAAACGTTTAGTACCAGATGAATAATGAGATAATACTAAACTCCACTGCCTATAGTGATTTCTGCATTAGGTAGCGTTATATTTAATTCTAGTATCGAGCAGTTCCCAGTTCGTTCCAGTTCAACCTTCACTTGGTCTTGATCGATATCAACATATTTAGCAATAACTTCAATCAATTCCTGTTGCAATTTTGGCAAAAAGTCAGAATTATTCTCGGTTCTACGTTCATGAGATACAATAATCTGCAAACGCTCTTTGGCAAGTGTCGCGGTATTTTTAGGTTTGTTTCTAAAAATATAATTTAACAAGCTCATGTCGCTACCTCCTCGCGGCCAAAGAGGCGACGTAACAAACCTTTCTTTTCTAATTTAATAAATTTAAAAGGGACTTCTTCGCCTAATAAACGAGAGACTGCATCGGCATAAGCCTGATGAGCATCGCTTTCTCCGTTCAATGTCACTGGAACACCTGCATTAGAAGCACGTAATACCGCTTGTGACTCTGGAATAACACTCAGCAAGGGAATAGATAGTATATCCAAGACATCATCGACGCTAAGCATATCACCCCTCTCAACGCGGGTTAAAGAATAACGCGTCAAGAGTAAATGTTGCTTTACTGGTTCAAGACCTAATTCAGCGCGTCGTGATTTGCTATCGAGAATTCCCAACATTCTATCGGAATCTCTGACAGAAGAAACTTCTGGGTTACTGACGACAATAGCCGTATCAGCAAAATACATGGCTAAGGTTGCACCACGCTCTATTCCGGCAGGTGAATCACAAATAATATAATCAAAATCTTTTTTGAGTTCTTCTAAAATTTTTTCCACACCTTCTTTGGTCAAGGCATCTTTATCACGGGTCTGTGATGCGGGTAGAATATAAAGATTTTCGAGCCTTTTATCTTTAATTAAGGCTTGTTTAATATTCGCTTCGCCGCGAATCACATTCACGAAATCAAAAACAACGCGCCGCTCACAACCCATAATCAGATCGAGATTACGTAAACCAATATCAAAATCAATAACGACTGTTTTAAAACCGCGAAAGGCAAGACCAGCTGCCATTGCCGCACTACTTGTCGTTTTACCGACACCGCCCTTTCCAGAGGTAATCACAATAATTTCAGCCAAGGGTTGCTCCTATTATCAATTTAAAGAATGTTGTAGCGATCATTTTCAGCTAAGATTATTTTTTAGATTCGGTTATTGGCATTGCTAAGTTAGTATTCACCCTATATATTGATGAACAAATCATTAAAACACCTATATAGGCTAATATTACTGGATTTCCCTAAGAAGTGGAAGTTTTCTTACACAAAAGATTAGAGTTTATTTTTTGTGTAAGAAAAATACAACTAATAACTGCTTCAGTCATTTTTTTCTTTTTTAGACTAATGTCAAGCACTGATCAACTTCAAGCTGCATATATTTTGCACACCCGTCCTTATCGAGACACTAGTTTATTAATAGACGCATTTACCGCCACACAAGGTAGAATAAATCTTATCGCCAAAGGCGCGCGTGGAGTACGTGGAAAAAAATCACGCTTCAGAGGATCACTACAAGCTTTTGTACCCCTGCTACTTTCCTGGCGCGGAAAAACTGATCTCATGAATTTACTCAATGCAGAACCTCACCCCACTTTTGTTCCTCATTTGACAGGTAAACTTTTAGTTTGCGGTCTCTATCTCAATGAACTATTAATCCGTTTACTTTATCGTTACGATCCTTATCCGCATTTATTCGAAGCTTATCAAACGGCGCTATGCAGCTTATCTGACAATCCAGCCATTGCTTTACGTTGGTTTGAAAAAAAATTACTCGCTGAATTGGGTTATGCTTTATATCTGGATAAGGATAGTCAAACTAATCAAGCACTTTTACCCCATCAATCCTATCAGTTTATTCCGAGTCAAGGTTTGGTTGTCTGCTTAAATAAATCACTACCTAAACAATCGATATTTTCTGGCGAATCTCTTTTGGCGGTGCATCATGAATCATGGGATACTCCTATACACTTATTAGATGCAAAACGTTTATTTCGTCTTGCCCTAAACTATCTACTCGAAGGCAAAACTATTCGCAGTCGCGAGTTATTAATGCTGTCATAAACTGTTAATCATCACAATTTCCAAAGATATTTGTTAATTTTTGATAAGAATATGCTGGTTTTAAGGGATCCATGCGTTGACGTGCAAGCTGGCATCTACTAATATCATCCCTTAATAAGTTTAAGTGGCTCAAAAACACTTAATTCAACATTATATACCCACAGCAATGGGATTTTTGGCAAGGCGCCGTGATAATGAGCAACCGGAGTGTATTAGAACATACATGAGGATTGCGAAGTGAGCGGGAACACAGACAAAAATTCAAGTGCGAAGAGTATACTTAGAACAATACACCAATATTTACGGGGCCCATCATGAAGTTTCACATCCATTGCTTACTATCCATGCTTGGCTTATCACTTTTAGCCGGTTGTGCATCTTCACTATCCCCTGATGTTTATACCGCAAGTGGCGCTGGGCAAGTCCACCGTGTTGTTAAGGGTGTAGTAACAAGCAGCCGGGTCGTTAAAGTAACTGGAAATGGCGGACTTGGTGTCGGTGGCATAGCAGGTGGTGCTTTAGGCGCAATTGCAGGTTCCGAAATAGGAGGAGGGAGAGGTAGTTTAGCCAGTGGAATTGGTGGCGCCCTACTAGGTGGCTTTGCAGGAAATGAGATTCAAAAAGGCCTTTCAACACAAAACGGTGTTGAATATGTCGTCAGGCTTAGAAATAACTCATTAATTTCTGTCGTACAAGCACCGATGCCAACTTTCAATCGTGGCCAACATGTATTAGTGCAATACGGCGCGGGTGGCCGTCCACGCATTATTGCTGATCCTGATTACTACGCGCGTTAACCGTTTAATTCTTAAATTACTTAGAGAAAAGGAAGTTAAATTCTTCACTTCCTTCAGGAAAAAAAATGCCTACGAATAAGCTCAGTAAACGCAATCTATTTTCAACTCTCTTATTAGGTTTTTCATCCGGTTTACCACTTGCATTAACCTCTAGCACACTCCAAGCTTGGTTTACCGTCACAGGAGCCAGTTTGCTTGCTATTGGAAGTTTAAGTTTAATTGGACAACCTTATGTGTATAAATTTTTATGGGCACCCTTACTTGACAGATGGATACCTCCTCTCTTAGGAAGACGCCGTGGTTGGATTATTCTAATTCAATTGGTGCTTATAATAGCCATTATTGGTATGGCGTTAACAAATCCGCATACCAGTGCCATCTTATTGATCACGATTGCTTTTATAGTCGCTTTCCTTTCAGCTTCGCAAGATATTGCTATCGATGCTTACCGAACAGATATTCTTAAACCTAACGAGCGCGGCTTAGGAACCACACTCTATAGTTGGGGTTATAGAGCAGCTATGTTGGTTTCTGGGGCCTTAGCGCTTGCGCTGGCTGAATACATAGGCTGGCGTAGCACCTATTTGCTGATGGCTGCTTTAATAGCGATTGGTCTCTTTGGGGCTTGGTTTGGTGAAGAACCTATCGATGAAGAAGAAAAACATCCCCCCACTTCTCTCTATTCTGCCATTGTCGACCCTTTTAAAGAATTTTTAAGTCGAAAATCAGCTTGGCTTATCTTACTGTTCATAGTCTTATATAAATTTGGCGATGCACTCAGTATTTCATTAACCACACCATTTCTCATTCGCGGATTAGGATTTTCTTTGAGTACCGTAGCCTTTGTAAATAAAGGCGTAGGTTTTTTTGCAGCAATGCTTGGCCTTCTGGCCGGCGGTGTTTTAATGACGCGTATTAGTTTATTTCGCGCCTTACTCTATTTTGGTGTTTTACAAGCTGTGGCTATTTTAACTTTACTAAAACTCGCTCTCGTAGGGCATAATTTCCATTGGTTAGTTTTTGCCATTTCTATAGACAGCTTTTGTAATGCCATGGCGAGTATTGCCTTTGTTGCCTTACTGATGAGCTTATGCAACCATCGTTATACTGCTACACAATTTGCTCTATTTTCAGCTTTAGCGGGCGCCGGACGGGTTTTCGTGGGCCCTTTAGCGGGTTTAATAGTTAGCTACTTCAGTTGGCCTGTATTTTTTGTAATCTCCCTAGCCACTTGCCTACCTGGCCTAGGCTTATTATGGTACCTACGTGATAACTTTCATACTAACCATTCCGTCATCGATAAAACTGCTTGATTCGCATCTTCAAGTACAAGCGGTATAACTCAAAAAAATAAGTTAAAATCCAGTAAATTTTAACTTATTCGACTTGAATTTTCTTAGCATGCTCCCCATATAAAGTGTGTTGGTGTGGTAAAGTTAACTTATTGTATCCTTTATCAAACATCATTATGATTGACCCCTGCTGCTGAGGGGGGTTAATTTGGTTAATATCCTCATTTTGACAGTAATTCTTAAGGAGAAATCTGCATGAGTGTTGCATTAGAAAAACCTTTAGTTGAAAATTTAGTTCCTATGAACGATCGCATTCTTGTCAAACGCGATGAAGAAGAGGAAAGATCCGTAGGTGGTATTGTTATTCCAGACACAGCAAAAGAAAAGCCTGTTAGGGGTACAGTAGTCGCTGTAGGACATGGTAAACGCTTGAAATCAGGTCAAATCCAGACTTTAAGCATTAAGGTAGGCGATAAAATATATTTTGGAAAATATAGTGGAACTGAAATCAAACTTGATGGTAAAGAATATCTCATCATGCGCGAAGATGACGTTCTGGCGTTAATCAAAGATTAATCACAATTTTAACCCTTATTTTTATTCAGAGGAATTAATAAAATGGCTGCAAAAGTTTTACAATTTGGTGTAGATGCACGTGCTTCTATCCTACGCGGTGTTGATATATTAGCAGAAGCTGTCAAAGTAACTTTAGGTCCTAAAGGTCGAAATGTTATTTTAGACAAAAGTTTCGGCGCTCCTACCATTACCAAAGATGGTGTTTCCGTTGCAAAAGAAATTGAACTCAAAGATAAGTTTGAGAACATGGGCGCACAAATGGTCAAAGAAGTGGCCTCTCAGACTTCAGACGAAGCCGGCGATGGTACCACCACTGCTACTGTCCTAGCTCAGGCTATTTTACGTGAAGGAATGAAAGCCGTTGCTGCTGGCATGAACCCAATGGATCTGAAACGAGGTATTGATACCGCAGTGATTGCCGCAATAGAAGCTCTACAAACTATATCGAAACCTTGTGATGAAGATCATTGGATTACGCAAGTGGGTACTGTTTCGGCTAATGATGATAAAGCAATTGGTGAAATTATCGCTAAGGCGATGAGTAGAGTGGGTAAAAAAGGAGTTATTACTGTAGAAGATGGTTCCGGTCTGAAAAATGAACTCGATACAGTAGAAGGTATGCAATTTGATCGTGGCTATCTCTCACCTTACTTCATCAACAACCAACAAAGTATGGCTTGCGAGCTGGACAATCCTTATATTTTATTAGTGGATAAAAAAATCTCTAATATTCGCGAAATGCTACCTGTGCTTGAAGGTGTCGCTAAAGCAGGTCGTTCTTTATTCATCATCGCAGAAGATGTAGAGGGCGAAGCGTTAGCAACCTTAGTTGTAAATACCATTCGTGGCATCGTCAAAGTTTGTGCGGTCAAAGCACCTGGCTTTGGTGATCGCCGTAAAGAAA
This sequence comes from Coxiellaceae bacterium, assembly GCA_947475085.1. Classification (GTDB taxonomy): domain Bacteria; phylum Pseudomonadota; class Gammaproteobacteria; order Diplorickettsiales; family Diplorickettsiaceae; genus Aquirickettsiella. Next base: position 3,704 of record CANJLU010000017.1, on the reverse strand, counting down.
TGCTACAAGACATTGCTATTTTAACCAAATCTCAAGTAATAGACGAGCTCTGTGGCTCGAAACTTGAAAACACTTCCTTAGAAAATTTGGGCTCAGCGAAACGTGTTGTTGTTACTAAAGACAATACTACTATTATCGATGGCCAGGGTGAAAGAAGCGCGATCCAATGCCGAATAGCAGAAATTGATACCCAAATTAAACTAAGCACATCTGATTACGACAAGGAAAAGCTACAGGAACGCTCAGCTAAACTTTCAGGTGGTGTTGCTGTCATTAAAGTCGGTGCTGCTACTGAGATGGAAATGAAAGAAAAGAAAGCTCGCGTAGAGGATGCATTACATGCAACTCGTGCTGCGGTTGAAGCAGGTATTGTTCCTGGTGGTGGCGTGGCTTTAATTCGTGCGTTAAAGGCTTTAAAAGATCTCAAAGGCATTAACTCCGATCAAGCACACGGTATTCGTATTGTTGCTGATGCAATGTGCTCACCTTTACGTCAGATTGTTACTAATGCTGGCGGACGTCCTGATGTCGTTATCGATAAAGTTCTGCATAGTACAGAAGTTAACTACGGCTACAACGCGGCAACGGGTGAATACGGAGATATGATAAAAATGGGTATTTTAGATCCTACTAAAGTAACCCAAACTGCTTTACAAAATGCAGCGTCTATCGCCGGTCTCATGATTACCACAGAATGCATGGTTGCTGAAAGCCCTAAGAAGGATGAAGGCGCTGGTGCTCCTGGTGATATGGGTGGCATGGGCGGAATGGGTGGCATGGGTGGTATGGGCGGAATGATGTAAAAGCCTCCTCCCTGTCGTCTAGTTTCATCAAAAAAACCCCGCATCCGCGGGGTTTTTCTTTTTCAACGAATTAACTGCTACACTTAATAAGGTGTGTAAAATGATCCCCTAAATAAGGAATTATTTTTTATGTTTAGTCGTATTTTATTATTTTTAGGCACTAATATTTTAGTTATTGCCACTATCTCTATAGTTACCAATTTATTAGGACTACATAGTTATCTCACCTCTCATGGAATTAATTATCTATCCTTAGCTATTTTTTGCGCATTATGGGGTACAGCGGGGGCCTTTGTTTCACTATTCACCTCAAAATTCATTGCCAAAAAAAGTATGGATTTAAAAATTATTGATCCCAACGCAGCGGTAGGTGAAGAAAAAAACATACTTGAAGTTATTCATAATTTAGCACGCAAAGCTGGATTAAAGGTTTTGCCTGAAGTAGGCATTTATAATTCACCTGAGCTGAATGCTTTTGCAACAGGTCCAACTAAAAATAATTCTTTAGTGGCTGTTTCTAGTGGCTTACTCCAAAAAATGAATCCAGATGAAATTGAAGGTGTACTAGGACATGAAATTACTCATATCACGAATGGGGATATGGTTACCATGACACTTATCTTAGGCATAATAAATGCTTTTGCACTTTTTTTATCGCGCATTGTTGCCTATGTAATCTCTGTTGGAGCTGCTGGGCGAAATAATGATGAAGGAGCGATAAGTGGACCTGGGCCGATGTTTTTTATGCTATCGATGGTATTTGATATTCTATTTACATTCTTAGGAAGTATTTTAGTGGCTGCGTTTTCCAGACATCGCGAGTACCGCGCTGACAAAGGCGGTGCTTTGTTAGCAGGTCGGGATAAAATGATAGAAGCGTTAAAAGCACTACAAAAGGCAATGGAACCCGAAGATACGCGTGCCCCTTCTTTATCAACTTTAAAAATATCACATAAAAGTGGTGGATTTCGTGCTTTATTTTCAAGCCATCCCCCCTTGGAATTACGCATTGAACGTTTACTAAGAGGAACTTAGTAATAACGTTACAATTATAAAAATAATCTACAAATCACCTTGTTCCTTTGCATATTGCATCAAACCACCGCGAAAAGGAGCAAATCCTGCGCCAAATATAATTCCAGCATCGATCAAATCGCTATCTGCAACCACTTTTTCTTCCAAACATTTTTTAGCTTCATCTATCATTGGCTGAATTAAGCTATCCGCTAAATTCGTTGGCGCTTTATAATCTTCAGGGATTTTTTCTTTAATAGGTTTGCCTTTTTTATAACGATAAAAACCTTTACCCGTTTTTCGTCCTAGATCCTTGTTAGCAACCATTTTCTCTAAACCCTCAGGAACAACGCTCCCTAATGATTGACTGAGAATCTTAGCCACAGCTAAACAAATATCTAGACCTATCGTATCCGCTAACTCTAACGGTCCCATCGGCATACCAAAATCCACAGCCGCTTTGTCTATGACTGGCGCAGGAATTCCGGTTTGCAACAATAATACCGATTGCATTAAATAAGGCATTAATAAACGATTAACTAAAAATCCGGGTGAACTTTTTACAGGTAAAGGCAAGCGGTTAATTTGATGCACAAATGACCAGCCCTTTTCTATAATATCCGGTGCGCTAATGGCCGATTGCACTACTTCTACTAAGGGCATCTTAGCAACAGGATTAAAAAAATGTAAACCAATTAAACGTTCTGGATGCTGTAATCCTTGTTGGATATCTTCTAAAACAATACTCGATGTATTGGTAGCTAATAATGCATCCGATTTAATTTTTTTTTCTAGCTGTCGAAATAAATCTCGTTTGACGACTAAATCCTCAAATATCGCTTCAATAATAATATCTGCACGACGTATACCATAACCCGCGAGATCAGGAACCAATCTATCCATCGCAGCTTGAATAGCGCGAGGTGTCTTTAATCGTTTTTGAAATAAGACATACGCTCTTGTCATAGCCGGAGCAATATATTTTGCTTCACGATCTTGTAAGGTTACCTGTAATCCTTGCATAGCACACCAAGCAGCGATATCGCCTCCCATGGTTCCTGCACCTATGACATGAACATGTTTAAAACAGGTGACATCTTTTTTTCCTAATTTCTTTAAGCGCTCTTTTAAAAAAAATACTCTCATTAAATGATTCGCTGTGGGAGTCAGTGCTAATTCACTTAAAGAAACTGTCTCATGTAAAAATGCTTGCTTACTAACACCATACTGCTGCCAAAGATGCAACGCAGCGTAAGGTGCAGGGTAATGTTTAGGATTAACTTTGGCGTTTAAACGGCGTTGAATAATTTTAGTAACAACATTCCTCATCCAATGATGATTAGTTATTTTTTTCCAATTTAACGCAAAAAAAGAATGCTTTTTTTTAGTTTTTGCTGAAGCATAATATAGCGCTGCTCGTTCAGCTTGTCGTGATGGAACCACCTGATCGATTAAACCTAATTTAGCTGCAACATAGGAAGAAATAGTTTTTCCAGTTAAAATTAATTCTAATGCTTGTGGACCTCCCAATAAGCGTGGCAAACGTACGGTTCCTCCCCAACCTGGATGAATTCCAAGCATCACTTCTGGCAAACCTAAACGTGTTTTATTATCATCAATCGCGATACGATAATCACACGCTAAGGCGAGCTCTAAGCCGCCTCCTAAACATAAACCATTGATCAAAGCTACCGTGGGGATATTAAGTGCTGCCAATTCATCAAATACTTTTTGGCCTTGTCGAATAAACGCAAAGATCTCTTCCTTGGTTTTTAATTTACTAATGGTTTGAATATCGGCACCTACAATAAAACCATTTGGTTTAGCAGAAGTAATTATCAAGCCTTGTACCGATTCATTTTGAGCTAAATCTTTAATGATCGAACT
>CANJLU010000016.1 GCA_947475085.1 Coxiellaceae bacterium | reverse complement strand
GCCTCCCCAATTGCTCGTGCATTGATTGGCAAAGAAGAAGGCGACACTGTCGATGTGCAAACTCCCGCCGGTTTGCTTAATTTAGAGATTGATAAAGTCGAATATATTTAATTTCTAAAAATATTTATTTTTTCATTACCTTTAAGACGCTCACAAAGTCGAGGTAGATTTTCTTTTAAAATTAAAATTTCTTTTTCAGTTAAATCCATGAGGCGTACTTTGTCAGTCTCTCGATAAGTAAGAGCATTGGCTTTTCTTGAATCAGTTTCTTTTATTAATTTTTCGGCTTTTACCAAATCTAAAAGTTCAGGTGAAATTAAAATCCAGCTTTCAGCTTCGTTAATTTTATACCAATTTTCTTTATTATCTTTAAGTGGCTCTTTCTTAAATAGAGAACTACCTTTTAAAATTGGAATTCCTGAAGGCGTTTCATATGAACGCGTGTGACTTGCAATTGAATTATTACTAGATGATGAAGCGCTGCTATTGCTTCTTATGGGTATTCGAGATTTCTTTGGATTTTTCTGGACATCATGATTTTCTTCATCAGACTGCTGTGATGAAATAAAAATTTCAGAAGAACTAGAAACTGTATCACCAAAACTAGATTTTGATGAAATACTTAATTCAGCTTTATGTGTTTGTATTTGTTTTTCCTGAGCAAAAATTTTTGCTCTTACTCCTCCAGCAGGAATTTCAACTGTAGTTTCCTTCCCACCATTTTGTTCCGTGAGCTTAATTACCTCCTTTGAATTCTTCCATTTATCGGTCTCATTATAAGTTGAATTTAAACTTTTATCTTTGGGTATCTTTTTTTCATCGACAATCATAAATACCTCTAAATTTTTTTTAAAAATTAAAGGTTTAGGCTAACGATTTAGTCTTAAGGTTTCCTTAAGGAATGAAAAAAATTTATTTAACTATTAATTATTATTTTTTAAAAAAGAATCACAAATAGAATTGACGTCTCGCTAATCGTCATTGCGAGCGCGAAGCGCGCGGCAATCCATGGAGGGCCGACAGTCCTCACTGACGTTTTGGCCTCGCCATGACGGGTATTTAATTAAACCGCTATGGCTGCTTTAATTGTGGGATGACATTCATAATCTGCTAACAAAAAATCATCATATGCATATTCAAATAATGAATCTGGTTTGCGTAGAATATTCAATTGCGGCGAAGCATACGGATGTCTCGACAATTGCGTATGCACTTGTTCGAGATGATTGCTATAGATATGACAATCACCACCGGTCCAAATAAACTCACCGACTTGTAAATTACATTGTTGTGCAAGCATATGAGTTAATAAAGAATAAGAAGCAATATTAAAGGGTACGCCTAAAAAAGCATCAGCACTACGTTGATAGAGCTGACAAGAAAGCCGTGAGTTAGCTACATAAAATTGAAATAATAAATGACAAGGCGGCAAAGCCATTTTTGCCAGCTCGCCCACATTCCAGGCGCTAACGATTAAGCGCCGCGAATCCGGATTAGTTTTTATTTGTTGAATAAGCTGACTCATCTGATCAATAGTTTGATGATCGGCTGTCGGCCAAGAACGCCATTGCTTACCATAAACAGGCCCTAAGTTGCCCGCCGTATCGGCCCATTCATCCCAAATAGTAACTTTATTTTCATTCAGGTAACGAATATTGGTATCACCGCGTAAAAACCACAGCAATTCATAAATAATACTTTTTAAATGTAATTTTTTTGTTGTTACGAGTGGAAAACCGACACTCAAATCAAAACGCATTTGATAAGCAAAGGTACTGAGTGTACCCGTGCCGGTCCTATCGGTTTTAGTTTGTCCCTTATCAAGAATATGCTGTAAAAAATCCAAATAGGGCCGCATCAGAGTTACTCGCTAAAACATCAAAGTCTAGCTTATGTTTAACCAAAATTGAAGCAATCACTATTCTGCGATACTATACTCGCCGCACATGGGTTTTGGTCTATGTTGCCTCTCGATGTTAAAGACGTGATTTCGTCTCTTAAAGGTAATCTATAATAACCCAAGTATTTTCTAGCTCTTATTAATAAAATTATGCGAATTAATCTCTTTGGTGCAGGTTATGTAGGTTTGGTCACAGCCGCCTGTTTAGCCGAGCATGGAAATAAAGTACTTTGTATTGATGTTGATCAAGAAAAAGTAAAACGTTTACAATCAGGTGAATGCCCTATTCATGAACCTGATTTGCCTGCTTTATTACAAAAAAACTTAAGTGCTGGTCGGCTTGAGTTCAGTGCGGATCCGCAACGAGGGGTTGAACATGGCTTTTACCAATTTATTACCGTAGGTACGCCTCAAGATGAAGATGGCTCTGCGGATTTAAGCTATGTTTTAGAGGTTGCCGAATACATAGGGAAAGCACTGGTTGAACCTAAGCTGATTATCAATAAATCGACTGTGCCCGTAGGGACTGCCGATCAAGTAAAGACAGTTATTCAAAAACAATTACATCAGCGTAACGTCAACATTGCATTTGATGTCGCTTCGAATCCTGAGTTTTTACGCGAAGGTGCAGCAGTCAGTGACTTTATGCGTTCTGACAGAATTATTATTGGTACCGATAATGAGGCAGCAGAATCACATTTACGACATTTATATAGACCCTTTAATCGTAATAATGATCGTTTAATCGCTATGGATATCCGCTCTGCGGAACTCACCAAATATGCAGCGAATGCTTTTTTAGCCACCAAGATAAGTTTCATAAATGAAATGAGCCAGTTAGCGGATCGTTTAAATGCAGATATTGAACAAGTGCGGATTGGCATCGGTTCTGACCCGCGCATTGGTTATCACTTTATTAACCCTGGATGTGGTTATGGCGGCTCTTGCTTCCCTAAAGATGTACTCGCTTTAGAAGCCACCGCTAAAACGGTTCATTACCAACCTAAGCTATTAAATGCCGTACATCAAGTAAATGATGCACAAAAAAAACTCTTATTTAGCAAGGTTTCACAATTCTTTGAAAATGATTTACGTGGGAAAATTGTCGCCTTATGGGGTTTATCTTTTAAACCAAACACTGACGATATGCGCGAAGCGCCTAGCAAGGTGTTTATTGCCGCTGCTTTAGCTGCAGGCATGAAAATTCAAGCTTATGATCCTGTCGCCATGCCTGAAGCAATGCGTTTATATAAGGATCAGGCTAATTTTAGTTGCTGCGACAGTCCTGAAGACGCATTAATTAACGCCGATGTCTTAGTCATAGTCACTGAATGGAATAGTTTCTTTAATCCGGATTTCCAACTCATCAAAGAACGTTTAAAACAGGCCGCTATCTTTGACGGAAGAAATCTTTATGATCCAGATTGTTTAAAGCAATTGGGCATTAAATACTATGCCATTGGTCGCGGAGAGCATTTCTAACATGAAAAAGAATAAAAAAATTACTAAAGCAATCTTTCCGGTTGCGGGCCTTGGTACACGCTTTTTGCCCGCCACAAAAGCAAGCCCTAAGGAAATGTTGCCTATCGTGGATAAACCTTTGATTCAATATGCAGTAGAAGAAGCCATTGCTGCGGGAATAACCGAACTCATTTTTATTACGAGTAGTAGTAAACGGGCTATTGAAGATCATTTCGATTCAAATTATGAATTAGAAGCCAAGCTCAATGAAGCAGGTAAAAAGGATCTCTTAGATATTGTGAAAAATATCTTACCAAAAGGTGTAAGTTGTGTATATCTACGTCAACCAGACACCTTAGGTTTGGGACATGCTGTTTTATGTGCACGACCTCTAATGGATGATGAAGCATTTGCTGTTTTACTTGCCGATGATTTAATTGATTCTGCTATCCCTTGTTTAAAACAGATGTTAGCTATCTATCAAGAAAAACAAAATACTGTCATTGCCGTTCAAAGCGTAACTCCCGAAGAAACTGAGCAATACGGGATCGTCGGTTATAAAACTAAAGCAGGTAGACTGAGCCAGATTAATACTATCGTAGAAAAACCCAGTCACAAGGAAGCGCCTTCCAATTTAGCGGTGGTGGGTCGTTATATTCTTACTTCAACTATTTTCCCTTATCTTTCCAAGACTCCTATGGGAAAAAATGGTGAAATTCAACTGACAGATGCCATCGCTAGCCAGCTAAAAGATGAGATGATGCATGCTTGGGAATTTGAAGGAATACGTTACGATTGTGGAAGTAAATTTGGTTATTTAAAAGCAACGATAGCTTATGCTTTGAAGCATCCAGAAACTAAAAATTTGTTCCTTAAATATTTAAGAACTCTGAGTGAAAATCATCGCTAGTTTTTTTGGCAAAAAAAAAACGAAGAAGTATGGGTACCTCTTCGTTTAAAGTTATACTTCTATGAAAGCATAATTTTTAGTTTTTCGCCTGGCTTGAGAAAGTCGCTATCCAGCTTATTCCAAGCCTGTATTTTCTTAACCGATACGTGGTAGTGCTTAGCAATACCCGCCAGCGTATCCCCACTTTTTACCAAGTGGATTTGCTGCGAACTTGGGTTAGACTTCACCAAAGTAGCCGGACTCGGCTTAGTTTGGTTACTCACTAACTGAACAGGGCTATGCTTAGCTTTTGTTCCAGCTTGTTTTAAAGCAAGCCTACTATCATCAGCTTGAACCTTAGAGTTCGAGCTTGTAGCGGTAACTAATTGTTGTTTATACAAAGCTACCCTATCGATAGGCAAAGCAACCTGACCACGTTTAATCGCAGCAGAACTACTTTTCATTCCCGGATTCAATTCCTTTAATTCCGCAACGCTCATACCTGCTAATTTAGCTACATGAGTTAAACTCATGCTATTTGCATCAACTAGCTCTAAATAAGGCTTAGCACTGACCGGAGGTAAGCTCACGCCATACTTAGCTGGGTTTTTAACAATCGCAGCTAAAGCCAATAAACGCGGAATATAAGAACGTGTCTCAGATGCCAATGGCAATGCCCAGAAATGGGTATTCTTATCTTGCTGCGTATTATGACGGATCGCATTCTGTACGTTACCTTCACCCGTGTCATAAGCCGCTATAGCTAACAACCAGTCGCCCCCGAAGAAGCTTCTTAAATAGGTAAGGTAATTCAAGGCCGCATTGGTTGAGCTACTAATATCTCGACGACCATCAAAACCTCTGTCTTGGTGGACACCATAGCCTTTAGCGGTACTCGTCATTAACTGCCATAAACCAGCCGCCCCTGAGGACGAGTTAGTCGCTGACGGATTATAACCACTCTCAATAATAGGTAATAAAACCAACTCAGTAGGCAAATCACGAAGTCTCACCTGCGAATATACATAGTATATATAAGGTGCAGCTCGATTTACCGCGTCTTTTAAATAGACTGGGTTTTTAGCAAACCATCGGATCTGCTCTTGAACCTGAGGTTGGTTTTCCTCACGAGCCGACAACTGTAAATGGGCTCGAATAGGCTCCCAAAGCGTACCCTTATCTACAGCGCTATAAAGCGCTTTAGCATTTTTAGGCGCTAAACTACTACCGGTCGATTTCATAATAACGGTCTGATAAGTTTTACTATCAGCATCGTTACCCGCACCGCTGAGGCCCTTCCCACCTTCTTCAGAGCTAGGAAACTGCACACATGCGGTGATACCCACTGCTAGAATGAATAGTACGGTAAGTAATAATGAATAAATTTTAAGCATTTTATAAGTCATACTAAAGATCTTACGGGGACCCCTTAGGTAGGTCAAGACAAAGGGCTTACAAGAGCCAAATTAAACGCCTTTTTTGTAGGATTTTAACCTACATTTTTTGAGGTAATACTTACTTAAATACCTACATTTTTGCATTGTTTTTTAGGTATAAATGAAGGTTAAAACTGGGCTTTTTAAGGGTATTTTTAGCCGGGCCTAACCTATGCGATAATGAAATAGGTGTTAAGGTTCATCGTTTAACTTATTTCTAACTGTTTGTTAGCTGGATAACCCCTTTGAAACAGCATTACCTAGATATTGAAGATCACCGTTTAGCAAGTCTAATCCCTGATTATGCAGGCCGACACTTATTGCAGTTGAGTCCCCATGCATTTTCAAGCTTATCTACTAGCCCTATTATTCATAAAATTAAGGTTTCTTGGAGTTATAAAAGTCAGCTTATTGCTGATAAAATAGATTGCCCTGACTTGGAAAGTCTATACACTCATTTACCCTTTGCCAATGACAGCATTAATCTAGTCCTGATGCCCCATACCTTAGAAACGAACAAAAGCACCGCATTAGCCATACTCACAGAAGCCTGGCGAGTACTCGCCCCCAGCGGCCATTTGATTATATTAGGGATTAATCCTATCAGTTTATGGGGCCTATATCGGCTATTTTCATTCAATAAACAGCCTGCCTGGGATGGTCGTTTTCACACCATTCAAACGCTTTGCCAATGGATACACTTTTTGGGAGGTGAAATTCAGCATACTGAGAGCTTTCTATACCGCCCCCCTTTAACCAGCACCCCTGGTTTGTGGGTATTTAAGAAATTAGCATGGCTAGAACGGGTATCACCTTGGCTGATACCTTATATGGGGGGAATTTATTTGATTATTGCAGAAAAACGAATAAAAAGACCCAATGGCTTAGGCTTAGTTTGGCAATTTCCGCCAGTACTCAATAATAAGGTCTTAGCTCCTAATGCTCGAGGGCCGCACCATGCCTAAAATTCCGAAAATAGAGATTTTTACTGATGGGGCCTGCCGAGGGAACCCAGGCCCTGGGGCCTGGGCAGCCCTACTACGGTATCAGGGAAAAGAAAAAACCATTTCCGGCACAGAAACTACCACTACGAATAATCGTATGGAGTTAATGGCGGCCATCCAAGCTTTAATGGCGGTAAAAAAACCCTGTCAAATATCACTTAGTACCGATTCACAATATGTCCAAAAAGGGATTACCGAATGGCTGCCACAATGGAAACGGCGAAATTGGCTCACCACCAATAAAAAGCCGGTTAAAAATTCTGATTTATGGAAAGAATTAGCCACTCAAGCAGAACGCCATCAAATTCGCTGGGAGTGGGTAAAAGGACATAGCGGCCATCCAGAAAACGATCGCGTCGACAGCTTAGCTAATGCTGCCTTAGATGAACTGTTGAAATAGCAACTTATACTTTATATACAAAATATACAAACAGGAAATAGAAACTCTTGATTAGGTCACCACAGAACAAACACTATGAGCCGTCATGGCGAAGCCGAAACGTCAGTGAGGCCGTGGCCATCCAGAAAAAGTTGAGCACTGAGATTGGCTCGCGCTTCGCGCTCGCAATGACGAAACCTTTGCTCTTAGATTAGGGTTTATTCAGTCCTATATGCATCTAGCAAAGCACGTCGATAAACCAGCGGTGCTTTTACTTCATCTTCAAATTCCACGTATTCCCAAGCATCTGAATTACACAGCAAGCGACGCAATAATAGATTATTCAATGCATGACCAGATTTATAACCACTAAATGCTCCAATCAGACTGTGACCTAATAAATAGAGATCTCCAACTGCATCAAGAATCTTATGGCGCACAAATTCGTCTTCGTAACGTAAACCGTCTTCATTCAGTACTCTGTATTCATCTACCACAACTGCATTATCAAGGCTCCCGCCTAAAGCGAGTCGAACCTCGCGCAATTTTTCGTAATCTGCCATAAACCCAAATGTTCGTGCGCGACTAACCTCTTTAATATAGGAAGTCGTAGAAAAATCAATACTGGCTTTTTGACTACGATTTTGAAAAAGCGGATGATTAAAATCAATTTCAAACGAAACCTTAAATCCGTCGAAGGGTTCAAAACAAGCCCATTTATCCCCTTCAGTTACTTTAATCGCTTGTTTGATTCGGATAAAGCGTTTTGAAGCGCTTTGCTCTTCAATACCCGCCGACTGAATCAAAAAAATAAAGGGTCCTGCGCTTCCATCCATAATAGGAATTTCTGAAGCGGTAATATCGACATACGCATTATCAATACCCAAACCGGCCATAGCCGACATTAAATGCTCTATGGTAGCTACTCTGACACCATTTTTGAGTAAAGTAGTTTGTAAGGTAGTTTCACCCACATGCTCAGCCCGAGCTTGAACCTCAACTATAGGATTAAAATCTATCCGTCGAAAAATAATTCCGGTATTAATCGGAGCCGGTCGCAAAGTTAAAATAGCCGTTTCACCGCTATGTAAGGTAATTCCTGCGGCTTTAATAACGTTTTTTAAAGTACGTTGTTTTAGCGCACGTGAAGTTTGAATTGAATTGTTTTTTCTGGACACCCTTAAGAAACCTCTTCTTGTCTTCGTAAAAAAGCTGGAATATCAAAATATTCAATATCGGTAACGTTACTATCTACCGTGGACTTACTCGATGTAACAACACCTTGTTTGCGTAATACCGTAGGACGTTCTAACTGATGGTAATCTAAACTACCGTCAGCTGCTCTGATGAGGCCAGAATCTTCTGCCTCATGCATTGCCGGGCCTGTAGGAAGTTGATGTCCGAGGCCTGTTATTACTATTGTGACACGCAATTCGTCGTTCATTCCAGGATCTATTACTGTACCAATAACCACATTAGCATCTTCTGATGCAATTTCTTTAATCACTCCCCCGACTATACCAAATTCTTTCATCGATAAATCCGGTCCGGCGGTTATGTTAACTAACACGCCACGTGCACCTTTTAAATTTATATCTTTTAATAATGGGCTGCCTATCGCGGCGTTTGCTGCTGATAAGGCTCTGTCCGAACCCAGTCCCACCCCTGTCCCCATCATAGTGGTCCCCATCTCGGACATTACCGTTTTTACATCTGCAAAATCCACATTAATTAACCCCGCACGCGTAATTAATGCAGCAATTCCTTTAACGGCGCCAAATAATACATCATCTACTGCTTTAAATGCATCTAGAAAACTAACGTCATCGCCTAAAACGTTCATTAATTTTTCATTAGGAATAGTAATAAGAGAATCAACATGCTGGCTAAGTTGCTTAATTCCCTCTTCAGCTAAACGCAGGCGTTTCTTTCCTTCAATCTCAAATGGTTTAGTAACTACTGCTACCGTTAAAATTTTCATCTGCTTGGCAATTTCTGCAATAACCGGTGCAGCACCCGTTCCCGTACCTCCACCCATCCCTGCGGTGATAAAAACCATATCTGCTCCCTCTAAAGCCGATCTCACTCTTTCCCTATCTGCTTCGGCAGCAAGACGGCCTATCTCAGGATTTGCTCCTGCACCTAAACCTTTAGTGATTTGTTGACCCAATTGTAATAAACAATTAGCAGAAGAGTTTTTTAACGCTTGGGCATCGGTATTTGCACAGATAAACTCTACTCCTGGAATATCTTGTGCCAACATATGTTCAAGTGTATTACCACCACCACCTCCAACACCAACAACTTTTATGACAGCATTTTGTAATGGTGGATTGTGCGAATCAAATTTGGCACTCATATTAACTCCTAAGGATTTCAGTATTTTTTAAAAATTTTCGCATAGCCAATTTTTTATACGTACTATTTTCCTAGCAAATAATACATTAGGCTTTCTCTGTTCGCATTGTTGTTGATAGCCATATAATAGTAAACCTGTACTGGTTGCATACATGCCATTGGTCGTTACTTCGTTATTTCCAGTAATATATTGAGGATGACCCAGTCTTACGGGCAGCTTAAAAATCTTTTCTGCTAACTCGACGCTACCACTGACATTAGAAGCGCCACCGGTTAATACCACTCCTGCAGCAAGAAATTCTTCAAAACCACTACGATATAATTCTGCCTTCACTAAATGGAAAAGCTCTTCATAGCGTGGCCCTACCACCTCAGCTAAAGCACGTTTAGTCAGTGTGCGTCCGGGACGATCGCCTACTCCAGATACCTCGACACGTTCATCTGGATCGGCTAATTCTGGCAAAGCACAAGCATGTTTTCTTTTAATCTGTTCAGCACTTTGTGTGGGGGTTCTTAATGCAACAGCAATATCATTCGTAACTTGATCACCGGCAATCGGAATAACGGATGTAAAACGTATAGCCCCTTCGGTAAATACAGCAATATCAGTTGTTCCACCACCAATGTCTATTAAACACACGCCCAACTCTTTTTCATCTTCTGTTAATACAGATTGACTTGAAGCAAGTTGCTCTAAAATTATTTCTGAAACTTCTAAACCACAGCGTTGAATACATTTAATGATATTTTGTGCAGCACTCACTGCACCTGTTACCATATGAACTTTAGCTTCTAAACGCACGCCTGACATGCCTATTGGTTCACGGATACCTTCTTGGCTATCAATAATAAATTCCTGGGGCAAAATATGTAATATTTTTTGATCCGCTGGAATTGCAACCGCTTTGGCTGCATCGATTACACGCTCAACATCCGCATGGGTTACTTCTTGATTTTGAATTGCGACAATTCCATGAGAATTCAAACTCCGAATATGATTTCCAGCAATACCAGTATATACGCTTCGAACTGGACATCCAGCCATCGCTTCTGCTTCGCCCACAGCACGTTGAATCGAATCAACAGTTGCATCGATATTGACTACAACACCTCGCTTTAATCCTAATGAAGGATAAATTCCCATGCCAATAATTTCGATACCATTGGGTTTCACTTCACCCACTAAGGCATTGACCTTGGACGTACCAATATCTAAACCTACAATTAAATTCTTAGTCGGTTTCTTCGCCATATTATTTCACCTTCAATTAAATTCTCTAAATCTTTTCAAACTTCATCACTTGACTTCATTGTTAGGATATAGCTCTTACTGTTTTTTTGTGAACCGAAACTTTCCCCATAAACTGAATTCGCTGCATCTGTCCAAAATACAATTGCTGTAGGCATCATTAATAACTTTTCTATGAAATCCTTTTCTTAAATTTTACGGCCATACCATGGGCATAACGGAGATCCACATAATCTACCATAGATACTTTACTTGCAATAACATCAGGATAAACATCTACCAAACGTTCTAATTGTATGTAAGGTTGACTTCTACTTAAATAAACAGTTAAGCCATTATTCAATTTTAAATGCCAATATTGTTCATCAATTAGTTGTAAGAATTTAATTTTTAGATTTAGTTGTGCAAACATTGGATTCAGTGTGTTATAGGTTTGTAATAAATATTTTTGTTGGCCTACCGGCCCCACAAAAATTGGCAAGTCTAATGCTATAGAATCTCCATCTGGGATAAAAATATTACCCTGAGCATCTAATAGACCATGCTTTCCAATAAAAGCGATAGGTTTTTTAGTAATAAAGCTAACCGCTAGTGTATCGGGCCAATATCGTTTTACGCTGACACTCGCTATCCATGGTACATGTAAAATTTGTTCTTTTAATCCTTGGCTATCTAAACGAAAAAAACCTTTTGCAATAAACGGCAGAATAATTTGCTGCAGATGACTTTGCTTAACATAAGTTAAATCACCACTAATTTTAATATTTTTGACGGGAAAACAACTAGGATTGGCTAATTTTTGCCATAGTAAAACGCAACTTAATATAAGTAATAGGCTCAATGAAAACTTAAAAAACCATCTTCTTGAAGGCAATTGAGAACTTAAACGAATCAATCTAGGTTTATCGCGTTGCCGTTGGAATCGTTGGTTTTCAACTACTTTCCCATTTTTAACCATCGCTTAGCCATCAGAAATACATGAAATCAAAGGGGATAATAATCTATATAGTGTGTTTCTGCCAGTTTTACTGGTTAGCTATGCTAGTACAAAAATTAAAAATACCACGTCATGACAAGGCCAAAACGCCAATGAGGCCGTGGCCATCCAGAAAAAATTAAGCTTTTTAATGGATTGCCGTACGCTAAGCGCTCGCAATGACGAGTAAGCATTATCCGAGCACGCTTAAATTTTTTTCTATTGCTAAGCTCATTTCGCAAAACGCCTAATTCTCTGTATTATTAAAATTAATACTGAATACAGATAGAATCCTCGCCAAAGTTTTCGCGTAAGGCCTTCAATAAATCATCAGTAGGTTTTACGCTCCAACTATTTCCCAAACTCAAAAAAACCTCTGTGCTTAGTTCAGGGTGATGATAAGCTATACGTGTTGGACATAGTCCTGGACAAAAATTGATCATTAATTTTTGCAAATCATCTAGTAGACTAGGATTTATGGTGGGCTTTGATAGTCTAATCGTTAAGTTTTTTGCGTGACTTTCACGTGCCTCAGTGATATCTAAAATTTTTTTTCCTAAAACTCGCGTATTGCCTGTATATTCATCGCGTTGGATCTCGCCTTCAATGATTAGAAGCTTATCTTTATTCAATTTTTCACGATATTTAGCAAAGGTATCATGAAATAAGGTCACTTCTAAACGTCCACTAGCATCCTCCAAATTAACTACAGCCATTCGATCACCGCGTTTAGTCCATAATGAACGAATAGACAATACCCAGCCCGCAATGGTCATATGGTGACCTGCCTTGGCAGTTAACTCATTTAAAGATGTCGTGATAAAATGCGATAATTCCTCAGCATAATTTTCTAAAGGATGACCACTTAAATAAAATCCTAAGACTTCCTTTTCAGCCTGTAAGCGCTGCAATTTTGGCCAATCATCATGTTTCACCATTTGACTCGACTGGGAAACCATATCTAGACCAAAAAAATCTTGCTGGCCAGAAACTTTCGCCAATGATTTCTGATCGGCTGCTTGCAAAGCGGATTCTACATTAGCTAAAAGACTCGCTCTGTTTACACCAAAACTATCTAAGCTACCTGAAAAGATCAAGGCTTCTAAACTTCGACGATTTATTTTTTGTAAATCAACGCGATGACACAAATCGAATAAATCACTAAATGCATGTTGCTTTCGTTGTTCTATGAGCATTTCTATGGCGCCGGCGCCTAAGCCCTTAATAGCACCCATACCATAGCGTATCGAGCTTGCAGATTCGTCTACGGTAAACTTATAGTGGCTATGATTGATGTCGGGTGGCAATATATTCAATTTCATTAAACGACACTCGTCAAGAAATGTGACTACTTTTTCAGTATGATCCATATCGGACGATAATACGGCTGCCATAAATTCAGCGGGATAATGTGTCTTTAACCACGCTGTTTGATAAGAAACTAAAGCATATGCCGCAGAATGCGATTTATTAAATCCATAGTCTGCAAATTTTTCCATTAAATCAAAGATTTGATTTGCTAAACGAGACTCTATGCTTTTCTGTTCTGCCCCCTTTATAAAAATCGTTCTTTGTTGCGCCATCTCCTCCGCTTTCTTTTTTCCCATAGCACGGCGCAATAAATCAGCCGCTCCTAAGGTATAACCTGCTAGTACTTGTGCTATTTGCATCACCTGTTCTTGATACAAGATTATTCCATAAGTAGGACTTAATATCGGCTCTAAAAAAGGGTGATCATACTGAACCTGTGCTCGTCCATGTTTACGATTAATAAAGTCATCAACCATACCGGACTGCAAAGGTCCGGGGCGAAATAAAGCAACTAAAGCAATGATTTCATCAAAACTATCTGGGCCTAATCGTTTAACTAAATCTCGCATTCCTCGAGACTCTAATTGAAATACAGCCGTTGTTTTACATGCTTTTAATAAAGCAAAGGTATTCATATCATCGATAGGAATGGCAGTGATATCTAATAAGGATTCTCCAGGTGGTTTTTTTGCATTAATTGCTTGTACCGCCCAATCAATGATGGTCAACGTCCGAAGACCGAGAAAATCAAATTTAACTAAGCCAACTTTTTCAATATCATCTTTATCAAATTGAGTAATACAATGTATTCCACCTGGCTCACAATAAAGTGGTGTGAAGTCCGTCAGTTTAGAGGGCGCAATCACGACTCCGCCCGCATGTTTACCGACGTTACGCACCAATCCTTCCAATTTCTTTGCCAAGTCGATTAATACTTTTATTTCGTCTTCGTTTGTATAACGATGTTTTAGCTCATCTTCTTGATCGAGGGCTTTTTCGAGCGTAATACCTAATTCAAAAGGAATTAGCTTAGCAATTTTATCCACCATACCATAGGGATAACCCAAAACACGCCCCACATCTCTAACGACCGCGCGAGCGGCCATACTTCCATAAGTTATAATTTGAGAAACCGCATCACGCCCATAACGTTCTGTTACATAATCAATTACCCTATCACGTCCTTCCATGCAGAAATCAATATCGAAATCCGGCATAGAAATACGCTCTGGATTTAAAAAACGTTCGAAAAGCAGGTCATATTGCAGAGGATCTAAACCGGTAATTTGCAATGCATAAGCTACTAAAGATCCCGCTCCAGAACCTCTACCAGGCCCGACAGGTATTTGATTTTTCTTGGCCCAACTAATAAAGTCCGCCACAATAAGAAAGTAGCTTGCAAAACCCATCGAATTGATCACTTTGAGCTCCGAATGCAATCGCTCAAAATAAATTTTTTCAACTTCATGGGCGTTATAACATGGTTTCTGCAAACCTTGCTTCTCAATTATTGTAGATAGCTTGGATTCTGTATTCTTAACCTCGGATAAACACAAAAAGGTTTCAGCATGTCTCTCTAAACATTGCGCCAAACCTTGTTTTGCTTCTTGTATCAGGAAATTTTCAGCGCTCATGCCTGCGGGAATAGGAAAATTAGGTAAAAAAGATGCGCCTAATTCAATTTCTAAATTACAACGCTTGGCAATTTCCACGGAATTGGTCAATGCCGATGGAATGTCCGCAAATAAAACTGCCATTTCATCTATAGAGCGCAGGTATTGCTGATCGGTATAAATCTTGGGCCGCTTAGGGTCATTTAAGGTATAGCCACTATTAATACAGACTCTCGCTTCATGTGCTTCAAAATCCTCCGCTGAAATAAAACAAACTTCATTGGTCGCAACAACTGGGACACTATATTTGTTTGCTAGTTCTACAGCCGACCCGATATATTCTTCCTCTAAGGGACGGCCTAAACGTTGTAGCTGCAAATAAAAACGATTCGGGAATAATCTTAGCCAAGACTGTAATATTTCTGTTGCTAGTGGCTTATTATTTTTCATTAAGCAAGAGGTAATATCACCTTCTCTTGCTCCGGAGAGCGCAATTAAGCCATCAGAACAATTTGCAAACCAACTTTTTTGGAGAACAGGCTTGCCTTCCAGTTGGTTTTCTAAATAGGCACGCGAAATTAATTGAATTAAGTTTCGATAGCCTGTTTGATTTTGACAAAGCAAAATTAATTGAAATGCTTGGCCAGGAAGTTGATCATTTTTTACGCGACATTCCGCGCCCACTATAGGTTTAATGCCTTTTTTAGTCGCAGCCTGGTAAAATTTAATCGTTGCAAATAAATTGGATAGATCGGTCACCGCAATAGCTGGCATCGATAGCTCATCTGCCTTAGAGACAAGCTTATCAATACGAATCAGACCATCACTTAAAGAGTATTCTGTATGAAGATGCAGGTGAATAAAAGATGGCATATACACTTCGCACTTGACATTGTCTGTGTTGCGGCGGACTTGTTTCTCCGCGGCATTTGCCAAAAAACCTAATCGTTGTGAGCATACTAGAGCAATGTACCGCGGTAAGCATGTATTCTGCCACAGTTAATTTGAAAAGAAAGCTTGAATAAGCTTATAGCGTTCACAAGAAAAAAATTGGGTTTCTTTTTCAAGCACTTGAATCTTAAGACTCAAGTGCTTTGTAGGTCTCTTTTAAGCTAAAAATTAAGTGCGTATATAGAATTTCTGATTGCTGTGTTTGTCCCGTCAAATAGCAACGTAAAAAATTTTTACAAACATAATTCAATCTAACTGCACCCGCATAACAGGCGCCGCCTTTTATTTTATGCACTATGGTTTCGATGGTTTCCCAATCTTTTACCTGATAAGTCTTTTCAAGATCTTTAAGATACCCAGGAATAGATTGTTTGAACATTTCTATAATTTCATTAAATAAATCTATGTTTCCACTCAAATTTTTAAGACTAATGCTTTTATCATATATGGGGTATGAATTTATAATATCGAGTAAATTGGCTTTTTCTATGGTTAAGTTATTTTCTTCAATATACTCATTTTGAATAGATTTTGATTGCTTCAGCTTAGGATTAAATTCAATCACATTGACTTTTTTATTTTGGAAATACTTATCTAATTTTTTTATTTTTTCTTTAGTCAAAGGTTTTAGCCAAATTTCATTGATACCTGCCGCTATACATTCGTCTTTAAACTTTCCTTCTCCATGAGCCGTTAAAGTAATAATAGGAGTCATCGGTTTTTGCTTTATACGTTCCCAATAACGATATAAAACGGCAATTTCATTACCACTAAGGCCAGGCAAACCCAAATCAGTAATGATCAAATCAAAAGTATGATTTTGGGCAAACGGTAAAGCTTCTTGCATGGTGGATACGACTGTCAGATTGTAACCAGCCTGCTTGAGCAGCTCTTCAGAAAATTTAATCGCTAAAAGATCATCTTCAATTAACAAAATGTGTTTTTTGATTGGCTCTTTAGAAAGTTGTGTTTGTTCCGATTGCCTCTTTTTGGCTTCAACTAATCTATTGGTTTCTAAAAAGATAAAAGGCTCGGAATTTTTGTTTTTAAATTTTATAAGCTTATTTTTTTGAGCCAAATTCATAAACAAAGTAAAGGAAAAGCTCGTCCCTACACCTACTTCGCTTTTTACTTGTATCTCACCACTTAATAAATTAACAAATTTTTTCACGATATGAAGGCCAACACCATATCCTTGAGTGGGATCAGTCTTTTCAAAACTAGGTATTATTCGAAAGAAAGGATCAAATACTGATGTCAATTTATCCGCTGGAATACCTATTCCCGTATCACTGATGGTAAACTCAATGTACACGCCATCTGTTTGATGTGGTAATAATGCTAACTCTTTGATCGTCACAATAACTGTGCCTTTTTCGGTAAACTTAATGGCATTAGTCGCTAAATTGAGTAAAATACGTTCGAGCTTATTTTGATCACTTGCTACATTTTCTGTGATAGAAACATCTAAATTAATCTGTAGAGTAAGACCTTTAGTTTTTACTGATGGTGATAATAAATTCTTTAAGGATTCTGCTAAATCTTGTAAAGAAAAACTATTCAGCTTGAGTTGCGCTTCGTCAGCATTTTCCAAAGAAGCTACATCAAGTACATCATTAAGTAAATTTAATAATTGCTGGCTAGCTTTATACATCATATGCAAGTCATCTTTGTTTTCGACTATTTTTAAACGCTGTTCAAGTAATTGCGTCAAACCGATGATACCAGTCAAAGGAGTCCGGATATCATGGCTCATATTCGCAAGAAATTCGGTTTTAGCTTGATTAGCCGCATCAGCCAACATTTTGGATTTGATTAATTTTTTCTGAGTATTTTTAAGCTCGGTGATATCAATCGAGACTCCTAACACGCCAATTATTTCATCCGCTTTTCCTTTTAACGGCGATTTTTGGGTCAAGAAAATATGCATAATATCATCAGATAATTTAGCTCTTTCCTCAAAACTAACCATTTGATTATTTTGCATCACAAACCGATCATTTTCCTGTATTCTCTCAGCTTGTTCTTTCCAAGGAAAATCAAAGTCAGACTTTCCGATAACGGTTCTTATATTAGAAAATCCAGTCAACTCTGTATGCAATTTACTCCCACCTAAAATAATGCTATTGATATCTTTCCAATAAATACTGGCTGGCACATTTTCAATAATATTATTTAAATAAACACTTAGTTTTTCATTTTCTTCCCATAAGTATTGATTAAAATCTTTTAATGGTGGATAAATTTCACTGAAAATAGTTATCGATTCTTTTTTGGAAATAATCGAAATACACTGAATTAATATAGATTCCTGATGATCATTAAGACATTTATTGTAAACTGCTGAAAAATTTTTTCCTTTATTTTTAATACTTTTACTAAATAAATCATCCACTAATTGTAGATAATCACTTAAAAAGAAATTGGATATCGACTTACCTAGCATTTCTGCCGAAGATTTAATATTTAAAGAAGCAAGAAAATATTGATTTCCTCCCCTGAAAAATTTTTTTCTGCTATCTAACCAGTAAACTGGAAAAGGTAATGCATCTAATATAATTTGAAGATTCATTGTTTTGGTCCACATAGTTAATTAAGCATGTCTTATTTAATTCCTAGGGCTAAAAACTTGCTTCTGGACAACAGTCGTATTTATTGGGTCAATATCTTGTTCAGTAGTCGCGGGAAAAAAAGGCATAGAGCTTCTATTAACATTAGAAGTTTGCACAGAAATCTTTGCAATATATTTGGCAAATTTTTTAGCTAATAAAACTAAATTCACTCCCTCCTCTAATAAGGTAAAATGAGTACCTTGTACCATATGTTTAGAAATATTTTTCGATTTTATAAAATTTTCTAAATAATTATACTGAGTTTCTTCCATACCTTTAAATTTATCGAGCTCCATCGATTTAAACAAAATTACGGAAGTTGAAGACAGTCTCTTAGGCTTAAATTCGAAACCAATATTTTGATAAATTTTACATTGATCCATCATAGTAACAATTAAATTTTCTACTTTATCAACTTTTGGATTAGCGCTTACATTTTGTATAACATCTTCACAATATTTTAAAACATGCTCTCGTAACACCTCTTTAAGCTCTTCATCTGCACAGGATACCACCCAAGTATCTAGCAGAATAACTCCCAAAGTATTTTGGTTCAACGCCTCTAATTGAGCGGCTATTTCTAAAGCGATCATTCCTCCAAAGGAATAACCCGCTAAAATGAAAGGGCCTTTAATTTTTGCTTGAATGTATCCGAGATAATTTGTTGCCATTTCGGGGATAGTTAATGTCTTCACTTTACGTTCAAGTATTACTGGATCTTCAATTCCATAGCAATAGTTCGGTAAATTTTCCTGATTTAAAACATTTATCAATTTATTAAAACAAAATAATCCACCGCCCGCGGGATGAATAAATACTATCGGAGGAAGATTTACATTAATCCCTTTGTGTAAAAGAGAAAGGAAATCATTTTTAGAACATTCATCTCGCTCTAAAATATGAGCTAAAGAACGAACTGAAGAATTTAGGCGTAAAATATTAAAAGATATTAGCTTGCCAAATTCTTCTTCAATTTTTGATATCAATTGAACTGCTTCTATTGAATTGCCACCCATGTCAAAGAAATTACTATCCAAATTTGAAGAGAAAGGTAATATATCTTTAAATATTAATAATAATTTTTCCTGAATTTTGTTTAAATTTTCTGAAATATTTTCCTTATCGCTATCACTTTCCTCGTACACAGTTAAACTCATTGTAGATAAAGCAGATCTATCTAGTTTTCCATTGGCAGTAAGTGGAAATTTTTTTATTTTTTCATAATGAACTGGAATCATGGCTGGAGGTAACTTAGCGCTGAGAAACTCAGTTAATTCTTTCTTGTTTGGTTTTAAAGATTTTTCATTTTTCGTGTAAAAAACAACTAACGCTTTATTATTAGCATTTACTTCTTTGTATAATATTTCGACCTGTTTTATGGACGAATGTTTTTCGAGAGCATTTTTAATCTCAGCCAATGCTACTAAATTGCCTCGAATTTTTATTTGCTCTTCATTCATTCTACCTATAAACAAGATTTGATTATCTTTAAAAAGAACTTTATCTCCAGTTAAATAAATTTTATTCGATAGTTCTTCTCCATATAATGCTAAATTATTTATTATATTTTTAGGGTAAGAAAAAAAACTTTTTTGCTGCAAGAGTTTATTATTATGATAGCTTCCCAAACCTTCGCCTGAAATACCAAGTTGTCCTATTGCCCCTAAAGGCGCTAAACAATTAAATACATTCAATATAGCAATTTGAGTTCCAGCAATGGTGGGCCTACCAATAGGTAAAGTAGAATATTTATTTAGATTATCTCGATCAGCAAGATAAGTTAATGCAAAAATACCCGTTTCAGTTGGGCCATATCCATTCATAAATTCTAGCTTGGGATTGGTATCCAGAACTTGCTCAACAGCTTTTTTATCCACGACATCTCCGCCACTCATTAAATATTTGATGTTTTTAAATATTTCAGGGCACTTAAGTGCATAAAGATTAAACAACCCGGCTGTTAACCAAATTATATCAATACTCCTATCAGATAATTCTTTCCTAAATAGCTTCTCATTAAGTAAAACGTTTTTATCGAAAATAACTAAACAAGCGCCATTAAAAAATGCAAGTAAAAACTCAAGTTGTGCCGCATCAAACACTTGATTAGCCGTTTGTGCAATATTATCTTGGGGATTAACCCTATCGCTTAGTGATGCTGTCACTCGAAATATTGCTTTTTGAGGTAACACCACCCCTTTTGGCTTACCGGTAGAGCCAGAAGTATATAATATACAGGCGTTATCTTCCATTGTCGTTTTAAGCAGTGGAAAATTACCTGCAAGAATGTGATTGTGAGTAGAGTGAATAGAAATTAATTGGCAATCATGTAAATCTGTATCAAACAAACCCTTTCTTTCATCATCTACGATGAAAAATTTTATTTCTGCATCGTCAATGATTGATTTTAATCTGACATACGGATCTTCTTTGGACAGAGGGATAAATACAGCTCCAATTTTTAAAATTGCTAATTCAGCAATAAAAAATAAATGGTTAGGTTCTAAGAAAATTCCAACATAATTACCTTGTTGTATCCCCGCATTAATTAAGGATTGGGCTAAATTCGTTGATTGTTGATCCACCTCTTTATAGGTAAGCCGTATTTCACCATAGCTAAGAGCGCAATTATCAGGGTAATTTTCAACACTCGTTAGAAATTTATTCACAAGATTATCATCTTTAGCACAATGAAGTTTAGGTCCTTTCCCTAAGCTCCTTGATTGTTCTCGTTCGTCATTACTAACCACGGATATTTCATGTAGCATCTGATATGGGTTTTCACAAATATTTTGAATAAGATATAAGAAATTTTTAGCGATATTTGCGATAAATTTTTCACTATACAAATCTTTTGCGTACTCAACTACAAAGCTTAATTCTGACAGATTTTCCTGTGCAAAAAGTGTGAAATAACCAAATCGACATGTTTTTCTCATATCAAAAATAATAGGTTGTTTGGGTAATTCTAACTTAGCAACTTCATTCTCTATGTTTAATT
>CANJLU010000015.1 GCA_947475085.1 Coxiellaceae bacterium | reverse complement strand
AGGATATTTTAGCAGGTCGAGATCGTCGCTTATTAATGATTATCGGTCCCTGTTCAGCATGGCCCAAGGCTGCGGTGCTGGAATACGCAGAACGTTTATTAAAAGTGAATGAGCGCGTCAAGCAATCATTAAAAATTGTTATGCGGGTGTATATTCAAAAACCACGCACCACCAAAGGTTGGACCGGTCCGCTTAATCAACCTGATCCGTATGCTGAACCTAATATTGAAGCAGGGATGCATTATGTTCGCGAGATGATGGTTAAGATTGTGGAAATCGGATTACCTATCGCTGATGAATGTCTATTTACACATAATTCACGCGGGTTTCTAGAGTTAGTTTCATGGTTTGCGATTGGCGCTAGAAGTAGTGAAGATCATGAACATCGAATTTTTGCATCCGCTGCAGATTGTCCTGTAGGCATGAAAAATCCAACACATGGTGCTATCGATGTGAGTATCAACAGCGTCGTCGCTGCACAGCATTCACATATCGCTGCTATGCATGGCTATGAAATACGAACACCTGGGAATCCCTACGCCCATTTGGTTTTGCGTGGTTGCAATAAAATGCCAAATTATTCGCGCGCACATCTTGAATCTATAAAGCAACATATGCTGGCGCAGCAAATAAAAAACCCAGCGGTGGTTATTGATGTTAGCCATGATAATAGCTTGGTTAATGGAAAAAAAGATCATCGAGCACAACTTACTGCTATTTCTGAGATTATGCAGTACTTAAAAATGTTTCCGGAATTACGCCGTTTAATGAAAGGCTTCATGCTAGAGAGTTATTTAAAGGAAGGAAATCAAAAGCTTGAAGCTTGTAATTCTACTTCTATCGACTTAAATGGCTTATCGATTACCGATCCTTGTTTAAATTGGGAACAAACCGAAAATCTATTACTTACCTTAGCTCAAGAAGTACAATCATGTTAAATAAAATTTCTATGCCCATGCCTATCGAACAAAGCATAAACTGTCCTGTTATTATTGGGGCTAATTTATATGATTTTTCTGCTTGGTTACCAAGCTTAGCATTCCAACAAATAGTTATTATTACTGACCATACTGTGAAAAAACTTTATGGCTTAGAATTACAAAAATGTTTGCAGCAAGCAGGCTACAAAAATTTATTATTTTCGTTCCCAGCAGGTGAAAAATTTAAAACCTATAAAACTAAACAAATGTTAGAAAATAACATGCAGTTACATGGTTGTAATCGAGATACGTTAATTATTGCCCTAGGTGGTGGGATTGTAGGAGATCTGACTGGATTCATTGCAGCAACTTATTTACGCGGCATTCCTTACATCCATATTCCAACTACTTTATTAGCTATGGTGGATAGTAGTATCGGCGGAAAAACGGGTATCAATACGATATATGGTAAAAATTTGATAGGGGTTATTTATCAACCTCTGTGTGTTGTTATCGATATTATATTATTAAAAACTTTATCCAAAAAAAATATAATTAATGGTTTAATAGAAGCCATTAAAATGTTTTTAACTTATGATGCAAAAAGCCTGCATTACACGGAATCACATCTTAGGTATCTTATCCAAGGAAGCGCCATATATTTGAAAGAAATTGTCACCAAAGCAGTTAAAATTAAAGCCGCTGTTGTAGGTCGAGATGAAAAAGAACAAGGTGAGCGTAGCGTTCTCAATTTTGGCCACACTATCGGCCATGCCTTAGAAAAGCTATCAAATTATACCTTATTGCATGGATATGCCGTGGCTTATGGCATATTAGTTGAAGCAAATATTTCTTATTTATTAGATTTATTAAATAGCAAAGCTTTATTAATAATAAAAAAACTGCTCGCACAGTTAGGCATTTATGGAAAAGATCTACAAAAATATAAGCCAGCAGAAATCCTGCAAGCAACAAAAATCGATAAAAAAGTTCGATTAGGGAAAGTACATTACACACTATTAAGTGACATTAGCAGTATCTATATAAATAATGGTAATTATGTTCATCCTGTTACCGATAAAATCGTTAAACTAGCAATAAAAAAAACAATTAAGGAATAACATGGCCGGCAATTCTTTTGGAAAATTATTTAAAATAACCAGCTGTGGCGAATCACATGGCGGAGCTGTGGGAGTGATAATTGATGGCTGTCCCCCAGGATTGGAAATTTCAGAGCACGACATTCAATTAGAGTTAGATCGGCGCAAACCAGGACAAAGTCATATTACTAGCCCCAGAAATGAACGCGACACCATTCATGTATTATCCGGTGTATTTGAGGGAAAAACCACAGGTACACCGATATTACTGCTAGCCTATAATGCCGATATGCGGCCAGAAGATTATGAAACATTAAAAAATGTATATCGACCTTCACATGCTGATTTTACCTATATGATGAAATATGGGCGACGTGATTTTCGTGGCAGTGGCCGTGCTAGTGCTAGAGAAACATTGGCTAGAGTCGCTGCGGGAGCTATTGCAAAAAAATTCTTAAAGCAAAAATTAAATATTGAAATTATTAGCTACGTAGAGAAAGTCGGACATTTGTCTACGCAGATCGATCATCAAACGGTAACTCCAAGGCAAGTTGAAACCAATATGATTCGTTGTCCAGACCCTATTTTAGCTGAGCAAATGATCCAATTAGTGGAAAATATAAAAAAAGAAGGTGATTCCATCGGTGGCGTTATCAAATGTGTGATACGTCATGTCGCGCCAGGATTAGGTGAACCTGTTTTTGATAAATTATCCGCAGATTTAGGTAAAGCCATGCTAAGCATTAATGCTGTAAAAGGATTTGAAATTGGCTCAGGATTCAAGGGAGCCGGTATGCGTGGTAGTGAACACAATGATCAAATGCTTATTAAAAATGGTAAACCAACATTTACTTCGAATCATGCCGGCGGCACCTTAGGTGGTATTTCCACTGGTGAAGATATTTATTTTCGTGTCGCATTTAAACCAACTTCGAGCATTAGTAAACCACAACAAACACTTAATTTACAAAACGAAGTGGTAGAGCTAGTGGCTGAAGGCAGACATGATCCTTGTGTTCTACCGCGAGCTGTCCCTATTGTTGACGCAATGGCGGCTTTAGTCATTATGGATCATTATCTAAGAGCTCAAGTATAATTTTCGCACTTGAATTTTTGATAGCGGTATTAAGTTTCTCGCAAAAAATCAGATATGGCTTTAATACGCTGCTCAACTAGTTTTTTCCCTAACGCTGCGCCAGTAATACCCGATTTTTTTATCCTATTTGCAGATACTTTTTTAGCCGCAGCAAAAGCCGCTAACACTCTATCTTTTTGCAAATAAATAATTTTGCCTAGTCCAGAATAAGCTTGAAAATCTGCTTCACAAACCAATAAAAACTGATCTAAGCGGGAAGATTGTCTAAACGCATCAGTTTTCTCTAGTAACCTATACAAAGATTGAGCATCTAGCTCTAAAGCGCGATGACAAAGTAGATGATAGGCTGCCGCTGTGACAGCAAGTGAAGCATAGGCACGAGGTATACGATAGCGCTGACATAATGCTTGTATCTTATGAATTCCCCCTTCGGTTTCTTCTTTTGCAACACCCTTACCTAAATCACATAGTATTGCTGCGAAACGTACGTGCGGATCATCAGTCAACGCCACCACTTTTTCCAAAACAGCTAAATAGCTATGTTGCCCTAGAGAACGTGGATCCGCTATACGTTCATATTGTACATATAATTCTTGCAGTTCGGGAAATAACACCGCTAATGCGCCGCATTCATACAAAGTTTTAATGAAAGCTTGAGGCGCAGGTTCAGTGAGCGCTTTGGAAAATTCTTGCCAAACTCGTTCTGAAACCAACGCCTGCACTTCACCGATAGATACCATGGCTTTCATTAGCTCCATGGTTTCTTTAGCCACTCGAAAGCCTAATGGCGCAAACCTCGCCATAAAACGTGCTACGCGTAAAATACGTACCGGATCTTCGCTAAAGGCAGGAGAGACATGTCGTAATAGCTTATTATCAATATCTTTCTGGCCTTGAAAAGGATCGATAATATGACCACTGCTATTTTGCGCCATTGCATTAATCGTCAAATCTCTACGTTGTAAATCATCCTCAAGCGTAACATCAGGCGCTGCATAGCAGGAAAAACCTTTATAACCAGGCCCAATTTTGCGTTCTGTACGCGCTAATGCATATTCTTCGTGAGTTTTAGGATGAAGAAAGACTGGAAAATCCTTACCAATCAAGCGAAAGCCTTGCTTTAACATTTCCTCTGGACTCGCGCCCACGACGACATAATCACGTTCCTTTACCGGAAAACCCAATAATTGATCGCGTACTGCCCCACCGACTAAATAAATTTCCAAAACAACTTCCTTCAATATTTAACTTCTTGCCCATAAAGCTTAAAGAAAGTTATAAACTAAACTATCAACTTTGCCAAATTTATTGATTTATGAGTTCGTTAATGAATTTTGTTTCTTCTAAAGTCGGCAATAAATCGCCTTGATTATTAACAAGCGGCGAATTTTTCCATATGTGTTTTTCAATAACCTCGCAATTTGCCTTAGTTACTGAACCTATGCCTTACTAATTACATAATTTTATTTACAGACTCGAATATATTTACTGTGTAAAAACCTTTTGATGCTCTGTGTTTTGCGGCAAAAAACTAGCCGAATTCAATCCAGGATTATCATTATTCCCACCAAAAATACCACAGTTTACAAGACCTCCTGTTATCCCTTGCATCATTGTACTTGGTAAATAAATTACCTTTTGCACACCTGTCAGTTGTTCATTATTTACCTGCATCAAACCAGCTTGCTGCGCTGTAGGATTACCTTCCACAGCCTTACCCCCCGCTGCTAAAGCCTTCCACTTACCTATTAAAGTTTGATTGTGTGCTTCTCCTGTTACTCTAATAGCCTTTGCTTCGGCACTTGCTTTGATCTCAATAGCCTCTGCTTCGGCATTTGCTTGCATTGTAATAGCCGTTGCTTGTGCTTGTGCTTCAATAAGTCGGCTACTTGCCTTTTGTTTAGCATCAGACTCTTGAATTTGATTGCCAGCTTCCATATTAGCTAATTTAGCTTGCGTTTCAACAAACAGGAGAGACTGTGAAGCAATAGTCTTAGCTAAGTCCTGATCCTGTATGCTTAACGATTCAATTCTAATATTAAAGATATCTATTCCTAAATCATGGATCCCATGACGCTGCAATTCCCGAATAAAGGCATCATGCACTTTTGAATAAAAAGAATAGGGGGGCGGGGATAACTCTGAATTATTTAAATCTTGCTGAGTACTCGAATTAGAACCACTATAGGCAGGCGTAGAACTTTGGCCAATTTCTTTAAAGGTAGAATTTCGAATAATACCGCTTAAAGTAGCTATCGCTGTATCATGAATGTATTTATCCAGCAGGTTAGGATCAATTTTCTTACATACTTTTTCAGTATTAGTAATTCTATAAAATACATCAGCCTTGATTTTCAGGGGCACATAATCGCTACTCTCATAAGTAGCATCTGGCAATTCCATAATACTATCTTGAGTCGATATAATTTTTATTAGTTTAGAAGGCGGGACGATAAAATGAACTCCTGGCTTTTTCATCACTAGCCGTCCTTCCTCATCATAAACAACCCCTTCTGTTCCTGTCCTAATTGAAACCAACTTGCCAGGATCTAGTTCATTGATTTCCCTTTCTAAATCTAAAAATTTAATAAATTTGGTCGTAGCAAGGGGGATCATATGGAACCCTGGCGTCAAGAATAAATGCTTTCCCGCCTTAGTATCCTGAGCATAACCTAACTGACCTTCTTGAACCCGAACCAATTTCATTGCACCATGTTGAATGTAAGGCTCGTCTATTCTTCTTTTACCAACAAATTCAGTGGTGGGCGCGAGCATGACATGCCACCCTGGCGGTAGCATTTCAGCTTTTCCAGAACATAACACTAAAGCTATCTCTCCTTCATTAACTAGGTGCATTCTAAAAATAGATATAGGTAAAGTTAATAAAGCGATTAGGAAACGTAAACATCGTTCTGCAAACGAATAGGTTGTAAAGTGAAGTTCATCACTGTTACAACTTTTAACAACATAGTCCTTAATCGCATTATAGAGTTGATTGCCTACTGGATTAACGGGAAACAAACTCTGTAATTTTTCGTAGATATCTTGCTCCAAAAAATTCAAGTTTTTTAATGAATCAACAAATTCTTGAATAGGCTCTTCTGTTTCTAAAGAAAACCATTCTGTGTTTTCAGTAATGAGAATAGAAGGAGACTCTTGTAAAATAGAAAGCTTCTCCTCCAGAGCATTGAGATTCTTATTGGGACTCTTTAAGAAAAGAATCTTATTTTTATTAATCTGGTCGTTGTCTGACAATGAAACTGATTTATCAGCTCCAACAGTAATTGTATATCCCATAGAAAATCCCTCATCTAGCAAACTAATAATGTTCTAATTAAAAAGTATAATGCGAATTCAGAGCTAAGGGCAATAAAATTTTTCTGTCGCAGAAATCCTGAATTCATATTAATTAAGCCTAACATAAAACTAGTATTATAAAAGATTATTTAAAATTAATTTTTAATATTTTAAACTTCAAGTTCTATATATTTAGCATTGAACGTGATATTTCATTTTTTTTATTTGGATTTATTTCTTGATGTTTCCCTTTAAAAAAACAAAAATGATTAGTTTTTTTTGGGGAGAGAATATTTGTATTGGATAACAATAAATCTGATGCTGTTTCTAGATTAGCGCTCAAATCAACAACTGGATTAGGTGAATGCTTAAGCTCTAAACTTAAAAGGCTTGCTAGATATAATAGCTTTTTATTCGTTTGCTCTAAAACTTCTAATCTGCTATCTAAATTTTTTGCCATTTCAAAACGATTTCGCTGTCTACTATGCAAGTGATAGGTAATGAGATTAGCTATACCATTTATAATAATTAAAGGAACGAATATTAACAAAATAGGTAAAGTCAGCGTCTTAACAAGCGTATGAATTCCTAGATTACTCTTCCATACAATTTGTTGAGTTAAGTTATATCCATAAAAACCTCCTCCAGAGAATGCGAAAAATCGATTCAAAAACTTTTTAACACTTTTGAAAAAACTTCCGCCGTCACCTAATACCTGATCTTGTTCGTAAGAATTATAAACATTTTTTTTAAGCACGTAGCTATTAAATAAATAGTAAAATTTATTATTTAAATTGTCTAGTTTATTTTTTTCGAAAAAAGTTTTAAACTCAATTTCTAAAAAATTGATATTATCCTGTAGATATTCAAATTTTTTCCATTTTTCTATTCGAATAATTTGCTGTGTTCCATATTTATCTCTAAATGAATATTCACTTTTCTCACTAATTCTATTTGAAATAGTTCGATGATAGAGATCTTCTCTCGAACGAAATTCACAAAGATGATTTATCAGAAAAAAACTAGCAGTAATTAAAATTAAAACCCCAACCGCTAGAGGAGAAGCGGCGATAGTTGCAAAACTAATCGCGCCTAAGATCATTAAAACACTATGCATAGCCCAAGTTAATAAATAAGTATAAAGTACTATACTGCTTAAATTAATCGTTAATGAAGCTATAAACTGTGTTTTAGGATAGACTTCTGTTAAATACTGATAAAGTTTGGACTCTAAGATATTTAATGAGGGTCGATAAATGGGATCAAAATTCTTCTGTATGTTCGAAAGTGAATTTAAAAATTCATTTAAATTTATGTCTTTCTTGAATAAATCATAAACTATCTGATGAATTAATTTAAATTCATTTTTGCTTTTTTCTTCATTGAATACTTCTATTTTTACCCAATCTAAAATCTGTTCGGCTTCGATTGTGGATATTTTCGGAAAGATTACTGATTCTTTTTTAACTAAATATACAAGTCGGAAAATCAGATAACTACCTAAGGATATACCTAATATTATAAAAATGATTGGATAGTTTGATAATGATAAGCAAAAAAATAGCAGTAAAAAACTAATCCAACTTAATAAATTGGCGTGAGTACTCAATCCATACCAAAACAACGAAAAAAATTGCATCGGCTTGTTTTTAATTACGAATTTGTTTATTTTTTCCCAAATCGACGTAATCGAGTAAATCTTTATAACTTCAGTTTCTTTTAAAAAATAAACGCTTAATTCTTTTGCTATTTTTTCTTGTTGTTGTTTTAATTTTTTTATTTCATTCTGAATCGAACCATAATTTACTTCTGAATTCATAAGCCACTGAAACTGGTTAATAACGGCTTGGCTATCCAAATTGGTTATCAATGTAGCAATATCAGACTCTGTTAAACTCTCGTCTTTATATGTTTTTAACAGCGCTAGTTTTGCGAGATGAGAAAGCCGCCTTCTTTCTAATTGAATTTCTTTTTTGGTTAATAAAGTTTTATTAAAAACTTTCTTTTCTATTTCTTTATCAATTATAATTGATAAACTATTTTCAAATTCGAAATAGTTTTTTCTATGTAGAATTACACAAGCATCGTCTCGATCGTCAATGATCCAAGGATTGGTTTTATCTTTAGAGTAAAATAATAAGCGTTCATTATACTTTCGTATTAAATAGAATCTTTTATATACTGGATCCTGTTCAATTGGACTCATATACTCATCAGAATTTTTAAAGTCATGAATAGAAATTAAATAATCCCAACTATTACTCTTACATTTACGATAATCTGCAGAAAAATTTTTGGAGAAATTCAAAAACCAAGGAAAGGCGGTGGTATCATTTAACTGATCCACTGCGGTCGTCTTACCCATAAAGCTAGGAAATTTTTTTATTTCATTCCAGATTGAAATAAATTTGTTACGACAAGCCACTCAGTATTTTTTTATTATTTTTAGTAAACTGAAGTGGCTTAGATTAAATTAGATAAATAAAAAGATCTAGTATAAAAAATTAATTTCTTGGACAAAATAAAGATTTACTACCATCTTCTTTCCATTCGGCTTGAATACAATGGGGCGCTATATCTTCATAGAATTTATCGGAAAAATTAGCGGTTAAGATAAGTCGATTTCCAAATTGTGTTTGTTGCACTAAATGATCATCAGTTAGCCAATCAAATGTTGTCAACGCTTCTAAACCAGTCATTTGATGTAGCGGAGAGAAAAAATTATAGTAAGCAGCAAAGTATTTTTTATTTTTTTGTAATGTTTTTTGATCTAATACCCAAATTGGAGGAACATTATAAAGATTTTGTAATAATGCTTTAGTTTTTCTAATTGCAGGAATCTTTAATTCATTCAGTTCCCATCTATCCGTTGTAATCACTGAGTCATGAAATACCGCTTCGTACAATGGCAATCTATAACGTGGATTGTAAGAGGCACGAATGAATTTATCCGGTGCATTATAAGGTTGGAATAGAACTTTTGGAGCATTGCTAGGCCACCAAACACCAAAATGTTGCTTATCTTTTAAAGCAGGCCAAAAGGCTTCTGGAAATGCCAAGAAAGCACCATTATTATAAGCGATAGTCGGATTTGCCCAAGACAATCCTGTTTCAGAACCCAACACTATCTTTTGGGTACTACAAATAAACCGCATCCGTTCTAAGCGATTGTTTAAATCTTGCCCACGTGTCATAGGATGATGTTTTGAATAATCATCATAAAGTGGATAGGCCGCATCACAATCTAAGAACAGTGTATTGTCCCCTTTATTCAACATTGTTTCGACTTGGTTTGCGATATTTTTCTGCCTAGATTCTCTTAGCCGAAGTGCCTCTGAACTTAAATAGCAGCCACGATTTGCAAACCCAGTTAGAACAGATGCATTGGGATTTCGAATACAGGCTTCTGGCCACAAGTGATTCGGCCAGGTTGAAGTTATACTATCTGAAGTTTTTGGGTTTTGAGCATTATCAAAACTATCGTAAGGCCCTATTAAATAACCCATGCTTTCAGCTTTACGAATATATTCTTTTTCAATATTAGCGCCATCCTGAACCGGGCTAGCATCATAATTTATTAAAGCATGCTTAATACCTAATTTTTCCAACTCATCCAACATAGCTAAGCTTTTACCGTCACCCCACACCCAAATATGGAAAGCGCCTAGTAATTTATTCACATTGGCATTTTCTAGAATTTTTTGTTTGAGTGAAACAAATTTATTTTCATTTATTAGTAAATTTCGATAGTCCAACGCGGGACTAATCGGACTATCCCCAGTCAAATGTACTAATAAAGTATATTCAGGGAAATGTGATCTTTTTAAAAAATGGTGTTCGTTTATCACGTAAAGCTGGGCTTGTTTTTCACGAACTTGCGCATCAGTATCAACATCATGGTCACCCCAAATATAACTTACATAATTTTCATCAGGATATTCTATTGACCAGAAAGGAATGCTTAAGGTTAAACTAGGATATTTATTAAATTCTTTACGCCAGAAGGTATCGTGATTGGGAATATATAAACCTTCTCCATCTGGAATAACCAAAGCTTTAGCTTGTGGGGTTAATCCTGCTATAGGCCATTGAAAGATTTGTTCTTTATTGGTTTTGAAAGAAAATTTTAGGCCTTGTTCATCTACAACAACATTAACTTGCATTTTAAGATGCGGGTAAGTCCATTGAGCTGTTTTACTATCGACTTTTAGATCTTTTACCTCGTCAAACGGACGCTCTTCTTGTGTCAAACTAATCGCTGCTGCATCTTCGCTAGGAGCAACCGAAATAGCCAAAGTTACTGGATCAATAGTAAATTCTCCGGTTCTAGCCTTTAAGGTAAACGCTTCTTTAGCGGATGTTAATGAGGTGATCAATAATAAGGCTAGAAAAATAGGCCAGAATTTCTTAAACATTGTTTAATGTTCCAAATAACGGGTTTAAATGCGCTAATTATATAGCGAAGTGAGTATTTGGTCAAAATATTTACAGATTTGTAAGCTTTCGATTAGGGGGAGATAAAATTAAAAAAATCTGTTTGTCTTTTATTTGAAAAAATTCTTCAGATATTTTTCTAATAAAAAATAGTTATTTGAATTAATTCGAAATCCTATATAGCCGTCAGGCCTGACAACATACATTGCAGATGAAATCACACCATAACGTTTGAAAAGTAGCTGGTTAGCTGGAGATAATACGAAAACATGAACTTGCATCCAGTCTCGATTATTTTTTATAAAAACATTTATTTTTTCTATGTGCTTATCGGTTTGTTCCTTTTTAGTCTCAAAATAAAGTATATTAAAAGGCTTGTGGCTTACTAATTTGAATAGGTTCGATGAATTAGCGGGTGCATTGGGCGCGCGATATCCCGGACATGGCCCTCCTTTAAATACTTGGTAAGATTTTTCTATGACCTCGTAGTTAAACGGATTTTTAGCGTAGTGAATGTTCAACTGCGACATGAACCAGAATAAACGCTTTTCTAAATTTTTCTTAGAAAAAAGAAATGTAATAATAAAAGGTAATAGCCAATTTCGTAACTTGGAAATTAAGTACCCTTTTGCTGTGAGTAAAGAAAAAAACTGATCCGTGGTTTTTAATAAAATTTTTCCCACTGGATGTCTTTCTGCTTCATAGGTATCCAATAATTTATCGCTAGTACCCTTTTTCAATACTAAAGCGAGTTTCCACGCCAGATTAGTGCCATCTTGTATTCCAGTATTCATACCCTGACCACCTACGGGACTATGAATGTGTGCTGCATCCCCTACAAGGAAAGCACGGTTTTGATAGTACTTGGTTACACCACGATGATGTAAACGAAATTGGGAAATCCAAACTGGATTAACTAATTTCACCGGCACTTGGGTCAGCACACTGGCCAGATGCTCTAATTCAACTAAGTTCGGAGTAGATAGCTTCTCTTCAGCATGACCAGCGCGTTTTGCCAACATAATGCGACTAATTTGCTCAGTAAGCGGAATATGCACGAAGACGCCATTTTTTCCGAGGAAGAAAAGAAATTTGTTTCGCGAATAAGGCCATTCAATACTCGCATCAACTAAATTAAAAATTTGAGGATAAGCATTTCCCTCAAACGAAAAATTAAGTGTATGACGTATGTTACTATGTGCGCCATCGCAACCTATGATATAGGCACACTTAATTTTTTCCGTGCTCCCGCCAATGTTGTCTTTAATAGTCGCCTGTACACACTTAATATCTTGTGTAAAAGTAATCAATTCTTTTTGACGCTCAATGTAAATAGCTTTTTTTTCCAAGAATTCAATCAATATACGTTCGGTTTCCGTTTGTGATAGAAAATATACCGAAGGAAAAGGAGTGTCTTGATGCTGAAAATGCTGAAAATTGATTTCTACTTGCTTCTTTCCGTTAATAAAAAATGCAAAATCCACATTAGAACGCGCTAGCTTAAGAAATTCCTCAGCAATACCTAAATTCTGAAATATTTCCATCGATTTAGCTTGGATGGCGAATGCTCGCGATTCATGCGCTCGATCCTGTTGTTTATCCAAGATTCTGAATTTAACGTCACATCGCCATAGCTGACAGGCCATCATCAGCCCAGTAGGACCTGCTCCAATAATCAATACTTCGGTATCCATAAAAAAAACTATAGTCCAGACTTTCATGAAGTAAAATGACCGCGCTATAATGGTCAAATATTTCGCTTGCCAAAATTCTTAAGGAGCATTAATTGCATACCCGCTATCAATCGTTACTACCCCAACATGGTCTATCCCGCTTTGCTGGATGGATTGCTAACTGCAAACAAACTTGGATAAAAAATAGATTAATCCATGGATTTATCCGGCATTATAATGTCGATATGATGTTAGCACAGGAAGAAAACCCCGAAAATTATATTAATTTTAATCATTTTTTTACCCGATCTTTAAAACCCGAAAAACGCCCCATCTCCAACAATGCGGCAGATATCGTATCGCCCGTTGATGGCACTATTAGTCAAATTGGCGATATTAAGCAAAATCAACTGATCCAGGCAAAAAAAATAGACTATAACTTACAAGCTTTATTAGGTGGCTCCGCGAAATTAGCCGCTCAGTTTCAAGGAGGAAAATTTGCGACCCTATATTTAGCGCCTCAAGATTATCATCGCGTACACATTCCCTATAGCGGTGAATTGAAAGAAATGATCTATGTTCCAGGACGCTTATTTTCAGTAGATGCTCAAACTACAACTGAGCTTCCAAATTTATTCGTCCGTAATGAGCGGGTTATTACCTTATTTTCTACGCCTATAGGTCCAATGGCGGTTATTTTAGTCGGCGCCATGCTTGTTGGCAGCATCAATACTCCTTGGGAAGGAATTATCGCTCCTGCTTCCAAACGACATATCTATCATTGGCATTATCTGGACAACAAAATTTCCTTACTTAAAGGACAAGAAGTGGGTCAATTTCAATTAGGTTCTACCGTTATTATTTTATTCGCGCCCGATCGTATGAAATGGTTAGCTCATTTATCAGGAAGAAAAGTGAAATTTGGTGAAAATA
Source organism: Coxiellaceae bacterium (assembly GCA_947475085.1). GTDB lineage: Bacteria > Pseudomonadota > Gammaproteobacteria > Diplorickettsiales > Diplorickettsiaceae > Aquirickettsiella. The sequence continues at coordinate 7,969 of CANJLU010000015.1, read as the reverse complement.
TTGGTGAGACAATATAAGATGTATTTATATTAGTTATAATATTTTTTTGATGAAAAAAAAATTGAGGTGGCCAATGACTATCCCACAAGAAAAAACCGTTTCAGCATCGGCTGTGCATGATCACACTTATAAAATATTTCCTAATGATTTGAATTCAACAGAAACCGTGTTTGGCGGCTTAGTTATGTCTACACTTGATAGAGTCGCTTCTGTGGTTGCAGAGAGACACAGTCAAAGGCCTTGTGTCACTGTTTCTGTGGATGCGATGCATTTTTTGCAACCGGCAACTCGAGGAGATATTTTAATTTTTCAAGCGGCTATTAACCGTAGTTGGACCAGTTCAATGGAAATCGGCGTACGTGTTCTTGCTGAAGATTATCGTACTGGTATACGGCGACATATAGTGTCTGCCTATTTTACTTTTGTAGGCACAGATGAGCATGGTCGTCCTGCGCATGTCCCTAAAGTTATTCCTGAGACAAGCGATGAAATAAGGCGTTACGAGGAAGCCGGTAAGCGGCGTGAGCGCCGACATCAGGCATCAAGAAAGCTGACTGAGAAATAAATACTAAATCAATAATTTAATTCCTCTTGAACCTACCTTTCGGTTAACTGTTCTAGGATGACAATTAACAAAAATAAAAGAATTTTAAGGAAAGATTATGACGATACAAATATCACCTATTTTGGCTTTTAAAGATAATTATATTTGGTGTCTTATTAATGAGGAAACCAAACATTGTATCATTGTCGATCCAGGTGAAGCTAAACCCGTTCTTACGCAACTAAAACAGTTAAATCTTAAACTTGATGCTCTCTTCATCACTCACCACCATTGGGATCATACTAATGGCATTCGTTCTATCTTAAAGCTACATAATGTTCCTGTATTTGGACCTCGAAAAGAAAAAATAGCTGGAGTAAGTAACCCAGTCGATGAAGGTGATAAAATTGAGCTGCCAAATTGGCCTGCTTTCGAAGTACTTGCTATTCCTGGCCATACCTTAGGACATATCGCCTATTATGGAAACCATCTTTTATTCTGTGGGGACACCTTATTTACCGCAGGTTGCGGTCGATTATTCGAAGGAACTGCCGAACAAATGTTGAATTCTTTGAATAAATTGGCTCAGCTTCCGAGTGAAACTCAGATTTATTGCGGTCACGAATATACGCTAGCAAACCTACATTTTGCACAGGCAGTAGAGCCCAATAATGCTCATATCAAAGAACGCCTCGAAAAAACGCGAGAATTGCGCCAAAAAAACCTAGCGAGCGTACCTAGTCTGTTATCAGAAGAGCGTTTGAGTAATCCTTTTTTACGTTGTGATAATTCAGAAATAAAGTTGCGCATAGAAAAAAGAACTGGAAAAAAACTTGCAACTCCGGTTGAAATATTCGCTTACCTGCGTCAATGGAAAAATAATTTTAAATGAGTTAACTCACAGTAAAATGAAGCAACGGAATGTATTTAAGATACATGCGGATTGCGAGTTGCGCGGCCACTTATTCAGGTACGAAGCAACTATTGAGCTTTTTTTGTCGTTCAATTTCTTCTAATACCTTATACCGAAATCTAAAAGGATAACGTACAGCAGAAAATAACTCATTGGTCCCACTCACTCCGCGAATGCGAATTGACCCATAATCAAAAATACGACCCATAATACTTTGGCTAATTTCTATCCCTTCAATCCGATCCAACGAATTTTCAAAAGCATAGCGACTTATAAAACCTGATTTCATGATGACACGTTTATTAGTTATGCCAAATTCCGAAGAATAATAAACGATCAGGCCAGACAGGAAAGCCGCAAAACCTAATAAAGAAAAAAGACTAATGATCAATAGGGTATGGCGAACCCCCATCATCAAAAATGCGGCAATTAAAATCAAACCCACTAGCGATCTAAAAACAACGATCCAATGTGGATGACTTCGGTATATAACTTTTTCTTCCGGCAAGAGTGTTTTATCGATATAACTCATAAGGACCTCTTATTATTTTGCTTAATTCATATATGAGCTGAATGAGGTTATAGTAGCCAAACTTATACGAGTTTGCTATGCTTTTCGCACATGAATTCACAATTAATACTAGAAAAACTTAATTTACTGGTTAAACTAGGCCATACAATCGAAGAACGTAGCTTGCCTCAATGGGTTGCAGTACAAATAAAGCTGGGTTTTGATAGCCTCCCACCCGCCTGTATCAATGATCAATTAAATGATACGGTTTGCTATGCAATCCTTGCTGATGAATTGCAACGGTTCTGTGATGATCACTCCTTTAAACTTATCGAAGCTTTAGCTTACCAGCTTTATCAATTTCTTAAAGAAAAATTATCTAAAATAATGAATAATCAAATTAGTATTTTCTTATCTATCACTAAAAACCCTCAATTAACTAAAATAGAACAATCTAGTTTTTCAATCTGCGACTAATTCTATTTGCTTAATCAACGGTATAATTAAACTTATATTTTGGTTAAACTATTAATTAATTAAGGAATTTCTCTCAAGCTATTAATTTCCAGTTTTTAAAAATTTTTTTTCGAATAATTAACATTGCAAAAGTTAGAATTAATGGAACAATCCAATAAAAAGCAAAGGTTTTGCAAGAGGACTTATGAAAAATAGCATCGATTTAGCGCAGCACACGCCCATGATTCGTCAATATCTGCAATTAAAAGCGCAGCATAAAGACAAATTATTATTTTATCGCATGGGTGATTTTTATGAATTATTTTATGAAGATGCGATCAAAGCTGCAAAATTATTAAATATTACGTTAACTAAGAGAGGGCAATCCGCTAGTCAAGACATTCCCATGGCGGGTGTACCTTTTCATAGCGTCGAAACCTATTTAACCAAACTAGTGAAACTGGGTGAATCGATTGCTATTTGCGAACAAATAGGTGATCCGAATCTATCCAAAGGTCCGATGGAAAGACAGGTAACCCGTATTATTACACCCGGCACACTCAGCGACGAAGCATTATTAGACGATAATCAAAGCTTATTACTGGCACTGTATAACCACAATGAACAATTTGGACTTTCTTATTTTGATATGGGAAGCGGACAAATACACATTCTACAGATTACTGGTGAAGAAGCGTTGGTAAGTGAATTAGCAAGACTTCACCCCTCTGAACTGTTAATCAGCGAAGAATATAAAAACGCACAAATATTGAAATCTTATAAACCTGTCCGCCGCAGACCACCCTGGGAATTTGATTTAAATACTGCAACTCATTTAATAACCCAACAATTTCAAGTGCGCGATCTAAGTGGTTTTGGCTGCCAGGATTTGCCTTTGGCACTACAAGCGACCGGCTGCTTATTAAATTATGTCAAAGACACACAACGCACCCAACTAAAACATATTCAGCCAATACGCATAGAAAGACGCGAAGAAAGTATTGTATTAGATGCCACCACTCGACGTAATTTAGAGTTGACACTCAATTTACAGGGAGAGAAAAGCAATACTTTGATGTCCATCCTAGACAAAACGGCAACGCCGATGGGAAGTCGTCTACTTAACCGATGGATGCATCGCCCTTTACGCAAGATGTTCACTATAGAAGCGCGGCAAACAGCCATCAAAGATTTATTAGCTACACCCGCCTATATCAGTTTACACTCATTGCTAAAATCACTCGGTGATCTTGAACGTATCCTTACACGGGTCGGATTAAAATCCGCAAGGCCACGCGATTTAAGCCAATTACGTCTGGGTTTAGCCATTTTACCAGACATTCATAACAAACTTGCTCCTTGCCTAAAAGCTCAAGCCTCTGAAAAATCCGAATTACTTATTTTATTAAGTCAGCAGATAAAAACTTTTCCCCAATTATTTTGTTTATTACAGCAGGCTATTATTGAAAATCCTCCTGCAGTTACGCGTGAAGGAGGCATGATCGCTAAAGGATATCATGCTGAACTTGATGAGTTACAAAACTTAAGTGATCATGCTGGACAATATCTGATTGATTTGGAAAAACGTGAACGAGAGCACTCCGGAATTAGCACACTGAAAGTTGGTTTTAATCGCGTACATGGTTATCACATCGAAATAAGTCGTGGACAAGCCAAACATGTGCCCCCACATTATATTCGTCGACAAACACTAACGAATGCAGAACGTTTTATTACACCTGAGTTAAAGGAATTTGAGGATAAAGCCTTAAGCGCTCGTTCTAAAGCATTAACTTTGGAAAAAAAGCTTTATGATGAATTACTCGATAAGCTAGCTATTTATTTAACCGACTTACAAAAAACTAGTAATGCCATCGCTGAGTTAGACGTGCTGAGCTGCTTTGCCGAACGAGCGATGACGCTCAATTTAAGCTGTCCTTTATTAAGTAAAAACCCAGGTATCCATATTGAAGAAGGCCGACATTTAGTTATCGAACAAAGCTTAGACACCCCTTTTATAGCCAATAATTGTCATTTGACTCCTGACCAACGCTTATTAATCATCACCGGTCCAAATATGGGTGGAAAATCAACCTATATGCGGCAAACGGCTTTAATTTGTCTATTAGCCATGATAGGTTGTTTTGTTCCCGCAAAAAGCGCTACGATAGGCCCCATTGATCGTATTTTCACCCGAATAGGAGCTGCCGATGATCTTGCTAGTGGTCGTTCAACCTTTATGGTAGAAATGACAGAAACTGCCGCTATCTTGCACAATGCAACTGAGCAAAGCTTAATTATTATGGACGAAATTGGACGCGGTACCAGTACTTTTGACGGACTCGCCTTAGCTTTTTCTTGCGCTGAATATTTAGCGCAGCAAGTTAAAGCTTATACCTTATTTGCTACGCATTATTTTGAGTTAACAAACCTAACCGAAGAAAACACCGTCATAAATAACTGTCATGTCGATGCAAGAGAACACAACGATAGCATCGTATTTTTATACACTGTCAAGCCAGGCCCTGCAAATCAAAGTTATGGAATACAGGTAGCGCAATTAGCAGGGGTGCCTAAACCCGTTATTCAGCGTGCCAGAGAAAAACTTAACGAACTTGAAAAAAACTCTGCACATGCCAATCACGACCCGGTAAATCCACACATCAACTCACAGAAACTCTCTGTCAACCCTGGTATTATGTCTCTACTCGAACAAGTGGATCCAGATCAATTGGCTCCCAAAGAAGCGCTTGAGATCATTTATCGACTAAAATCCTTGCAAGGAATTCCAGTATGAATAATTTAAATGACGCAAAACTTTTCCATTCTACTGAAGAAAAATTGGCTACTTCTGAGGATAAAGCAAGCAACAATGGTGACCATGAAGAAGGTGAAAAATTAGCTTACCGTCGCCGTGGGATTTATTTACTACCCAATTTATTTACCATCGCCGGTTTATTCGCAGGTTTTTATGCCATTGTCACGGCCATGGAAGGTTATTTTAATTATGCGGCGGTAGCTATTTTTGTGGCTATGATTATGGATTTTTTTGACGGTCGTGTTGCGCGCTTAACTAATACACAAAGCGCTTTTGGTGCAGAATTAGATAGTTTATCAGATATGGTTTCTTTCGGCGTCGCACCCGCACTGGTTATTTATAGTTGGTCTTTAGAAGGATTAGGTAAATTAGGTTGGTTAGCGGCGTTTATATTTGCAGCGGCTGGAGCATTACGTTTAGCACGTTTCAATACACAGGTATCAGTAGCCGATAAACGTTATTTTCAAGGATTACCTATTCCTGCCGCAGCGGGTGTGTTAGCCAGTATGGTATGGTTATGTGTTGATTCAGAAATTTTAGGTGATGGTGTTAGTATGATGACCGCTGTATTAGCGATCATTATTGCTATTTTAATGGTCAGTAATGTTCGTTATTACTCTTTTAAAGAAATTGATCTGAAAGGACGTGTGCCTTTCGTCGCTATTTTATTAGTGGTCTTAGCTTTTGTAGGCATTTCATTGGATCCACCTAAAATATTATTTTTTATCTTTTTCTGCTATGCCCTTTCCGGGCCTATTTTAACCTTACGTGCTCTGTATAAAACACGCTCATTAAGGAGAAAATAATAAATATTTTTCGAAATTGAACTTTTTGTCTGTATTGCCAAAAATCTAACTGCTGTGATTATAAAAAAGTTTACGTTGAACTATCTGGTTAACATTCGGGTATATTCACAGCGAGTGTTTTTGCCAAACCACCTAAAGAGGTTTCCTTGTAAATCGCCATCATATCTTTTCCAGTGGCAAACATAGTTTCAATGACTTTATCTAACGATACTTTTTTATTTTTCCCATCTTCCATTAACGCTAAATACGCTAATTTAATGGCTTTTTCTGCACCGACGCCATTGCGTTCGATACAGGGAATTTGAACTAGGCCTGCAACTGGATCACAAGTTAATCCCAAATGATGTTCCATCGCCATTTCCGCGGCATTTTCTATTTGCTCGAGCGTACCACCTAACACTGCAGTCAGGGCTCCTGCGGCCATCGAACAAGCCACACCAACTTCACCCTGACAACCCACTTCTGCACCGGATATCGATGCATTCATTTTATAAAGTAAAGCGATAGCACCAGCCGTTAATAAAAAATCAGTGATCGATAATTCCCTAACATCTTCATAAAAACGCCGATAATAAGTTAATACGGCGGGAATAATACCGGCAGCGCCATTGGTTGGTGCTGTCACTACGCGACCTCCAGCAGCATTTTCTTCATTAACTGCCATCGCGTAAATAGTTGGCCATAATAAAGCTCCTGGGAACGTCGCTAATTTCGAAGTTGTTTTATCGTTCATTTTTCTGAAAAGTTCCGGTGCCCGACGTCTGACGTTTAGTTCACCCGGTAATATTCCCTGCGCATGACAACCGCTATCCACGCAGGCTTGCATAATATCCGCTATTTTCAATAAATCAGTGCGTACATCTCTATCAGGGGCTAATTGTTGTTCATTAGCCAACATTAGCTCCGAAATCGTTAAGTTATCTTTTTTACAGGCATTAAATAACTCTATGGCGGTAGAAAAGGGATAAGGTACGGGAACAGCATCTTTTTGCTGTTGACCAAACGCTTGTTCAGTGACAATAAAACCTCCACCGATGGAGTAATAAATTTGACTATGTAAAGGGAGACCTGACTTATCGAAAGCACTAAAACGCATGCCATTGGTATGCAGTGGCAGTAATTCTTTTTGTAGAAATAATAAATCGGTTTTCTCAAAAAATGAGATATTTTTTCTTCCCGCCAGCTGAATTTTACAGCTTTCTATAATTGTTTTGGCGCGTGGAATAACTTCATCGGGCTTAACTGTTTCGGGAAATTGCCCTGCTAAGCCATTTAAAACCGCAATATCTGTACCATGCCCTCGGCCAGTTAGCGCTAGCGAGCCAAACAGCTCAATTTGCAAACGGCTTACTTCATTAAATAATTCTCGATCTAGCGCTAGCTTTTCCACAAAAGCGTAGGCTGCTTTCATAGGACCTACGGTATGCGAGCTGGATGGACCTATACCTATGGAGAACAAATCAAACACACTAATATACCCTCCGCTTTTCAAGCTGCGGTGTTGTTGCCCATCGGGACTCACGTGCTCAGGTATTTCGTATACATTACACTCCTTCGTCCTCGCGGGCAGCACAGCTTGAAATTCTTTGGGTATAGTCATAAAAGATTATTTTTTAGTTCATTATTATCGTATTCTAGACCTTTCCTCCTTACAAAAGAAGTTTACTCTTCGCACAAGAATTTTTGATCAAAAAAGCTCGATAGGGTCGACATCGAGCGACCAACGAACTCGACGACTACTGGCAAGAAGGCTAATGGGTTTAATAATCTGCTCTAATAAGCTCTGCAAAGCGTTACGCCGTTTTGCCTGTAACAGTAATTGGCAGCGATAATAGCCCGCCCGACGAGGGTGTAAGGAAGGGACTGGCCCTAATAGGCTGACTTCTTTCCCCACTAACCCAGCCTGATTTTTCACTTGATT
>CANJLU010000014.1 GCA_947475085.1 Coxiellaceae bacterium | reverse complement strand
TACAATTTAAAATTCCTAGAATGGTTGCAGGAATAATAAAGATAAGTTTTCCTATCCAATTAAAAATTCCGCCATGATCATGATCGTGATGATGGCCTTGTTCGTTACCGAAAAGCGGGCATATATCTGTTAGTAATTCACTTCCTGCTGCAAAAAAAACGGTCAGCCAACAAGGAAAACTAAAGAATCTATCCGATGCTACCGCAGTAAAAAAAACGTGGAAACCAAAGATAAATAATTTCAAAACGCTAAGCATGAGTTTTAATGGAATACGCAATATGTGCAAAAGACACTGTAAATAATTTTCTCTTGATATCTGTTGTTTAAAATTTACATAAGCGTTTTTTACTGGATTAAGCAAATTATCCATAGAAATTCCAGTCAATAAACCGACTGATTCAAAAGAATTTTTCAAAGTAAACAATAAATCACTTAGCATTAAAGGAAGCGCAGTAATCACACACACGGGCAAACTAACAAAATCTTTTAATTGAATAAAAGCAGTATATCCAGTGGTAAGTGCAGCTATAATTCCAAAAACTAATACCGCAGCACTTAATATCATTCTTAATGCATAAGAAAAATAACTTTCTTGTTCCTGAAATTTAAACCAATTTATTAAATTTCCAAAAAATTGGGAAAGTGATTTTACGACGATAAGAAAAATATATTTTGATATATTGGGTTTAACTGGATAATTTTGTTCTATTTCTCTATTAAGCTGTTTCCACCATTTCGATAAAGTCTCATTTAGAATTAAATCAGTAATGGTGTTATAAATTAAAATAGCATAAGAAATGGCTGCTAAAATAGCCAACGGCCAGATGACAGCCGATAAAATAGTTAGAGAAGTTAATCCAAAACCCATTAAGACTGCGGGAAAAGTATAGAAAGTAATAACCCCTACGCAAGCTCCAACACTTAAGCTAAATAACATTCCAAAGCGTAAAGGCCATAATTTTATGGATTTTTTAGATATTTCATCCTTAAGTTCATTAATAAAATCTGCACTAAGATTTGCTTCGTTATTTAAAAGATCACAACTTCCTTGTTCAACTACCGATTTGATCAGCAGTTTTCTTAAAAGCTTTAATCGAGCTTCTGCCTCTTCGACAGCAGAACCTTTTTCATGGGACAAATTAGCCTTTTCAAGAAATTGTTGATTAGCAATGTAGCTAGCTACAAAGGAGCTTGTTTTTAAAAAAACTAGTTTTCTGAGATTTTGTTCTAAAATTGAGAATCTAAGTTCATGATCAGGAATATAACTTTGAGTTCCGTCTCTTCTAATTTTAAAATTAGAAAATTTTTCTTCAATGTCTCGTTGAGATAAATCATCTATTAAGAGTTTTTCATCTCTAAGTAAACTTTTATATTTATTTAAAAATTTCGTTTCACTTTCATCAATTTCACTGAGCTTATATTTGCTCTCAATATCATTTAAAAAATCAGATAAATTCTTTTTTATTTCTTTTTCATAGTGTTGAATAGAAATCAAATCATTTTCAAATTTCTCAATAATTAAATATTCCCATAGTGATTTTTCACTTAATAAGCTAAACCTACTAAATCCTTCGACAATATTTTTTCTGTAGATCTCTCCTTCTACTATAGTTGCGCCACATGCTGCATATTTTGCCCAAGGAGCAGACGTAAAATCTACAATTTGTCTTGCACTGGATAATCCATCAAATGCGACCTGGGTTCCGCTTAATATCCAGCCTAGACTTGATTTAAAAAATTTATTTATTTTCATCGTAATAATACTCTGTAATTATCAAACCACGCCCAAACTATAAACTAATTAGCTTAAGGATCTATTAAATGATATTAAGAATCATTCCTATTTGTAGGCGAGATAATAACCAAGAAAGGCCGAGTCTTCAAGAGAATTTTTTGATGGGATTAATAATGACAAATATTTTTCGTGCATGGCCTGAGTAGAATTATGTAAACTTTGCAGGTCAGATTCATTATGAATGATATCGTCAGCTTGCTTAATGCTTTCTATATGAGATATTTGTGCGGCTAAAATGGCATCGATCTGATTTCTTTCCAAACGATCACGCTCCTCTGCGCGTTGAATTTGCAATTCCCTAGGAGCTGTGACCAGCAAGATCCGATCTAATTGAATATAATTACCTGAAGAGGGTTTTTTTTTAAGTAATTTGGAGGTCCTACTCTCTAATAATAAAGGGATAACCACAAGCTTGTATATACCAGTGGTTTTTTGTATTGAACTTTCTATTTTTTGGTAAATTAAAGGGTGCAATAAGCACTCTAACCATTCACGATCCTTGGGATGAGCAAAAATAATTGCTCGTAGCTTATCCCGATCGATAGTTGCATTTTTTTTTAATAAGCTAGCGCCAAAACGGGCAACTAATTGCTTGCGGATTTCCGGGAAGTTATCAATAAGTGCTCGACCAATCTGATCAGCATCGATAATACTGACTCCCAGCTCAGCAAAGTAACGCGCAACGGTAGACTTACCACTTGCAATTCCACCGGTTAACGCTACCGTAAACACGCTAAAAATTAATGCGTAATAATAGAATTCGAAGAATTTTCTTTTTTCCCACTACCGCCTTTATCATCCTGTTCTTGCATTTGCTGAGCATACAAGGCTTCAAAATTAACTGGCGCTAAATAAAGGGGGGGGAATCCAGCACGACCCACTAAATCTGAAACAGCCTCTCTAGCATAGGGAAATAATATAGTAGGGCAGGTGATACTCATCACTTGATGGTTTTGTTCTTCAGTGAATCCTTTTAATGTAAAAAGGCCTGCTTGTTTTACTTCAACCAAAAATAAGGTTTTATCTTTCGATTTCGCTGTCACAGTGATTTGTAGGACAACCTCATGATTGTCAGCGCCTATATCACTCGTATTCATGGTGAACTGCAAGTTCAACTCCGGTTGCCATTCTTCTTGAAACGCTTGGGGAGAATGCGGAGTCTCTAGCGATAAGTCTTTAACATAAACGCGCTGAATAATAAATTCGGGTTGGTGCGTAGGTTTGCTTGATTGATTCATAAATTACTCGCCTTTTAGTAAAGTGTCTAATTCACCAGAGGTGGCTAATTTTGATAAATCATCAAATCCCCCGATAGGTTTATTATTGATAAATATTTGTGGTACAGAACGTCGATTACTTAATTCCACCATTTCTTTCAATTTATCGGTATCCTTATCAACATGAATTTCTTCGTATTTAACTCCTTTCTTGGACAGTAATTCTTTAGCATCTGCACAGTAAGGACAACCCGCTGTGGTATATATTACTACTTTTTGCATAAAAACCCCGCTTTATATTAATCGAAGAACTAGCTTTTAATGATAGGCAACGCTGCATTCTGCCAGCTCATAATTCCACCCTTGAGATGATAACATCTTGTAAATCCTGCGTTTTTTAATAGTCTACCAATTTTATGGTGTGATTGCCCCTGGCTATAGTTAATGATAATAGGCCTTTCTCGATATGAGTCAAGATCGTTTAGCCTAGCTTTGAGCTCAGAAAAAGGTATATTAATGGACTCCGCAATGTGTCCTTTTTTAAAACTAAGCACGTCGCGAACATCTAAAAAAACCGCATCTTCTCGGTTAACTTTAAAAATAGCATCCTGGACACTAAGAGGCAGTGTACCCGTTAACTTAGCATGCAACTCAAAGGTCAATAATAAAATTAAAATAACAATAAAAGCTAGCCATAGCTCCCAATGTCGTAAGCTAAATTCGATAAACTGATGCATTTGTTTAACCTTTGTGTTGCTATTTGTTTTATCTTAGACACGCTAGTCTAGCGAAATTTAGTGCCCATCGCTATACTCTCTTACATTTTAACATCGAGAAACTGGTTTTATGCCTACGCAAATAGAACATCAGCATCCGCTAGAGCTAATAAATAAGCAAGCAGATTATAAAAATTTACTGACTGATCTGATGAATATGGCAAAAAAACAAGGGGCTACTCAAACCGAAGCTAGTATCAGTCATGATACTGGTTTTTCAGTGACTGTACGCAATCAAGAAGTTGAAACAATTGAACATAATCGGAATAAAAGTTTAGGAATAAATGTCTATTTTGGCCAAAAAAAAGGTTCGGCAAGCACCTCAGATTTTAGTCCTCAAGCTATTAAAAGTACTTTAGAAGCAGCTATTCATATAGCACGTTTTACTACTGAAGACCCTTTTAGTGGTCTAGCAGAACCAAAATTTCTAGAAAAAACACCGCCTAATTTGGATCTTTATCATCCTTGGTCTATCGATCCACAAAATGCTATTGCATTGGGTAAAGAATGTGAAGCTTATGCACTTGCTAAAGATAAACGATTAGCTTTTTCAGAAGGGGTCAGCTTATCAACGCAAGAGGATATTTATGTTTACGCTAATAGCAATGGATTTTTGGCAGGATATCCTAGCTCCATGCACAACATCTCATGTAGTTTAATAGCAAAAGATAAATCGGGCATGCAGCGTGATGGTAGCTATACAATAAATCGTAATGCTGATCAACTACTATCTATTGAAGCGTTGGCCAACGAAGCCGCAGATAATACCGTTAAACGCCTTAGCGCAAAACGAATTTCCACTTGTCAGGTACCCGTGATTTTCCACTCAGAAATTGCCAGCCGCTTAATTAGAACTTTTCTTGAGGCAATCTCGGGCGGAAACCTTTATCGCAATGCCTCCTTCTTAGTCAATCATATCGGAAAATCCGTTTTTGCTAAAAAAATTTCTATTTATGAAAAACCTCATTTATTAGGTGCTTTAGGAAGCGTTCCTTTTGATGATGAGGGGGTTCGTACTAGCGAACGCACCTTAATTGAAGAGGGGATTTTATGCGGATATTTGCTAAATAGCTATTCAGCCAGAAAACTAAGCTTGCAAACAACTGGAAATGCGGGTGGGTTTCATAATATTCTGCTGAAAACAAGTCAATTCAATCTTAATGATTTAATCAAGCAGCTGGGGAAAGGCTTACTTGTTACTGAAGTTATGGGACAAGGTATTAATTTAGTAACGGGTGATTATTCTCGAGGGGCAGCTGGCTTTTGGGTGGAAAACGGAGAGATACTCTATCCTGTGGAAGAAATTACTATCGCTGGCAACTTAAAAGATATGTATCAAAATATCGTGGCTATAGGCAATGATATTAATAGTAAGAGCTCTATCCAAACAGGCTCAATATTTTTAGAAAACATGATGATAGCAGGAACGGAATAATCTAGGTTTGCTCTGTGATAGACCACACACTAATACCATCCAAAGTACCGAGTGATAAATAGGTTTTTAAATAATCTGGAAAAAGCACATCTAATACTTTTCCGGCTTTCGATGAAGCCATACGACAATAAAGCTGACCATTATTCCAGATGGCAAAGCTCATATGCAATACATTCATAGAAGTTCCTATTCGGGAACTTAGATAAGAATCATGACCGACAAAAAAAATTAGGCTTCCAGTGGGAATTCTTTGTCTTAATCTAGGGCTTTGTAACAACTCAAAGACTGGAACATAAGATACACTTACATTTTTACTTCCATATGCCCCGCCTTCTTTTTTTAATTGAAATAATAAGGTCTGTTTTTCTTGAGGGTTTAAATAAGGAATTTGAATTCTGTCTATAGTTAAATTGCGATACCAATTTCGCAAATTTATTTTGGTTCTAGTCAGTCGAGTTTCTTGACCTGCAATTAAATAACTGAGCTCGCGTATATATCCATTTCTTTTATTATTAGGAATCCAATCAGCACTAGGAAAATGATTACGTTGCGTAAAACTTACATTCCCCTGCTTATAACGAATTTGATTGATTTTGTTTTTAAAATCTGGAAGATTCTTGGCTAATGCCAGTGCCATGACAGTATCAACATAGGTTTCACAATCAAAATAATCAAATCGATATAAGGGATTTTGATCATATCTACCATTAACACCTTCACCAAGCGCCCCTTCTAAGTAGGGGGTATTTAATAATGCAGCGCTTTGAATTTCAATTCGTCGCTGTATGGGATAATTCTGGTTTAAAGAGATCAGTTGTTTGACAATTTCATCGCTCTGTGTGCCCGCAAAACTTAAAGGGATAAACAAGAAACATAAGCCTACAAGGGCATAAAAAAATCGGCACCGAGTCATCACCCCTCTTCACCAAACCTATCTGTGACTAATTTTTCTAACACCGTTAACGCTGCAGCTTCATCTTCCCCTTGAACGATGACTTCAACAGGACTACCTTGCCGAGCGGTAAGCCCCATCACTTCTAAAATACTCTTCCCATCTACTTGTTTACCATTACATTTGAGTGTAATTTGGCTAATAAAACATCTTGCGATTTTGACCCACTTCATTGAAGCACGTGCATGTAATCCCAATTTGTTATTTATCGTAATAATTTTACATATCATATAGTGAGGAAATTAATCCTCTATTTTTCCTCTATACTAAAACTTTCGCCACATCCACAGGCGGCCGTTTGATTTGGATTAATGAATTTCAGCGTCCCATTAAGTCCGTTTTGTACATAGTCAATACAAATCCCCTGTAGGATAGGAAAACTTGCTCGATCAACAAAAACAACTAAATCATCATCAATAGAAAATTTTAAATCTTCGGAATGGACGCTATCTACATAATCCACCACATAGGAAAAGCCTGAACAGCCAGAACGCTTAACACTCAAACGAAAACATTTTTCCCTTACTTGCTTAGCAAGGATCTTTTTAATATGTTGAATCGCTGAAGGAGTTAAACAAAGCTGATCAAGCTTACTTTTACTTTCAGCAGGCTCGTAGATAGGGACATTAACTTGTGTCATAAATCCCATATTACCACTTAATAAGTTAGGTAACAAAGTGGCGGTCTTAAACTTTTTCCCATTTAGAGAGCAATATTCCTGGTTTTGTAGTTATTAAACTTACAAAATGGGCTGAAATGGGTTTTTTTTACCCCAAAATAGATAAACTTTTGATTTCCATCTCCAAAAATTTTAACTAACTCCCTAGGCAAAAATGCTGCTGCGAACTGTTTAGGACACTTTAGACCCTGTCAAAAAACTCGTCAAACGAAAATCTCAAATCCGACAACGTCACGATGAAGCTTCAATAATCGAATCACTAAAAGTTGTGCGTGGATTTTTAGTGGGAAACTTTTACTTGTGTCATAAAAGTGTTTGTTGTACGGTTAACTTTAGATATTAAAATATACTCTTTAGCACTTGAACTTTTGTCTGTGTTGTCCTCAACTCGCAATCCTCATGGTTATTGTATACGCCAGATTGTTACACGAAGCGGCACTGCCAAAAATCCAATGTCGTGAGTGATACTCATTTTGCATTTTTTTAACTCTTGAATATGTTTAACAAATTAGATACTAAGCTTCTTGGGGGTATTTTACTCATAGTGGGCACAGCGATAGGCGGCGGAATGTTGGCATTGCCTATTGCAACTGCCGAAGCAGGCTTTACAAACTCCTTGCTTCTTTTATTACTCTGCTGGTTCATAATGACCGCCAGCGCTTTCTTGGTGCTTGAAGTTAATCTATGGCTCCCGCCTAATACAAATATTATTTCCATGTCGCGAATTTTATTAGGTCGATGGGGTGAATCTATCGCTTGGATAAGCTATCTTTTATTATTTTATTCCGTCCTTGCCGCTTATATGGCTGGCGGCGGAGATTTTCTCAGTGGCTTATTGCTTAATTTGGGGTTTAAAGTACCTAACTGGTTATCTATTCTTCTGTTTGTAGCCATTTTAAGTTATGTAGTTTACCGAGGCATTCACTATGTCGATTATGTGAATCGTGGTTTGATGTTTAGTAAGTTTAGCATTTATATTTTACTTATTTTATTTATTATTCCGTCTATCTCTATCTCTAAGTTAACCGATGGAAACATGCTTTACCTAACGAGCGGGGCAACAGTAATGATAACCTCGTTTACTTTTGCTAATATCATACCGAGTCTACGTACTTATTTTAAAGATGATATTCCAAAATTACGTAAAGCAATTTTAATAGGTAGCTTAATTCCCCTAATTTGTTATTTGTTTTGGGATCTATGCATCATGGGAGTGCTTCCTCGTGAAGGGAATTATGGGCTGATCAACATGCTACATTCTAAACACTCAACCAGTGAGTTTGTTACGCAGTTAAGCAATGCCTTAAATAACCCGTTAATCACTTTTATGGCCAGAATTTTTACCTCCATTTGTCTAGCTACCTCTTTTCTTGCCAGCGGTCTAAGCTTATCTGATTTTTTGGCCGATGGTTTACGTACTAGCAAACGAGGAAAAGGAGGAGTTATCGTCTATTTGGCTACCTTTCTCCCCCCCATGACGGTAGTACTCTTTTATCCTGGTGCTTTTATTGGCGCATTAAGTTATGCTGGAATTTATTGTGCAATTCTTTTTATTTTACTCCCCTCTCTTATGGCCTGGCGTGGTCGTTATAGAAAAAATTCATTAGCTAAAGGATTTAGAGTTAAAGGAGGAAGACCTTTATTGTTAGTACTCGGTGTCGCGGGTGTTTTATTTATAGGGAACGGAGTTCAAATAGCTTTTACCTAGGATTTAGCTTACAAACCTATAAGCTATTTGCTATGGGCATTGAATTGCATCTTTCTTATCCAACCACTTACAACCCTTTCATCTCGTCCCGCTACCCCTTTTCCAAGTAAAAGTCCAATATTAATAGGGAATCAATTAATAGGAATTTAGAAAATTTGTTTTTTATTTTTAAAAAACATGATGATTTTTAAAGTTTTTTAATTCTTTAAAGTAGAAAAAAATAACTAAAATTTCCTAAAATTACTAAGAAATTTCAACAATTGAATGGGGGACAAATATGATAATAGATGGTGTATTAGTCGGAGTTGTATTAGCAGGACTAGAATTAGGAGTAGCTTGGATATTGGCTTGTGTAATTAACCATGAGCCATCAACTGAAAAAAAGGAGGAAAAAGAACCTCCCCTCACATTTTCAGCAAATTTCGCTAATCTAGGTAATCTAAAATAAAGTTCAAGCGCTTATCGCTCTGTTTGCAATAATATTCAAAATATTAAGCAAAAAAATCTGTAAAAACCAAAAAACCTCTGAGAACAGCTTTAAAAGTTTTCAGGGGTTTTTTCATTAAAGCTAAATAAAGTCATTGTTGACTGCTTTCTGATTAAAAATATTTTCTAGCATAATATATAAATCTTTGTATGGAATAGGCTTAGTTGAAAAATTATCAATTTCGGCTTCTTGACACCAATTTTTCAAATTATTTGCAGGATATGCACTTAATAATATTATCGGCTTTCGATTAGCTTTATTATTTTTTTCTAATAGTCGAATTCTTTTTCCGACTTCCACGCCTTGTATATCAGGTAGACCTGCATCCAGAATAATAAGATGGTAAGTGTTATTTGAACACATTTCCAAGGTTTGTTTTCCATTTGCGGCAATATCAACTTGATAGCCCATTTTTCTTAAAAAAATACTATGTACCCTTTGAATAATCAACTGATCTTCAACTAGTAAAATTCTTTTTTTTTATCCACTTATCTTTCTCTCCTTGTTTGAAGTTTATAAATGTCAATTTAATAGTTTATGATAGTCCATTTATGGACTAATTTGCAACAATATAAAAATGTTTTAACCAATAAAAAAATTTGATTTAAAAGAGTATTACTGGCATAATTTTTGTGATTTTAAAAAATAATTTAGCAAGGATCTTGTTTAATTTATATGCCCAACATTGTTTTTGGCGAATAAAGATAATGTTTTAGCATAGTAAATTATGAAAAGTGACTTTGCAGAGGTTTATTTCAATTGTCCGTTAAACACACGCTACACAATACTTTAGAATATTTAATAAAAAAGTGGGGAATAAATATCAATCAACTCCACAAACATACCGGTATTCCGCTTTCGACGCTAAAACGACTAAGAATAAACAAAGAAAATAATCCCACTCTGGCATCATTGGCCCCTATTGCACACTATTTTTCCGTATCGCTCGATCAGTTAATCGGAAGGGAAGCTTTACCAAAAAAAAACCATAAGCAAATCAGTAGGCTGACGATCCCTTTGATCCATTGGAAAGATATTGTTAATACTCCAAGAAATAGATGCTATCTTGCTTTTTCTTCAATATTAATTAGAGATATAACTCTAAATGAAAATAGTTATGGATTAGTCATCAAAAACAATAATACGAATAATTTTTTAGCTGGGTCTTTGTTAGTTATTGATCCGAGCTTAAAAGGCCGTAATCGTGATTTTATCATTATTCATAAAAAGGGGTTATCCGAACCCCAGCTTATGCAAAAAATTATTTATGAAAATAAAACCTATCTTAAAAATTTAAATACTGAGTCCGAAATTATTAAATTTTCTGATCTATATAAAATTTTAGGTGTAGTTATACAAATAAGAATGAATTATAAAAAAAGTAAATTTTATGTTAATTTCGAGGATGAAAAAAGCAACGGCGCCACAAAATATTAATCAATATATCCTTATTTTAGGGATGATAAACATTACGATTAGTTTAGCCGCAGATGTCGTAGCATATAAATTAGTATTTCTAGGTCCCGCATTAGTGCCTGGCGCACCACTCATTTTTCCTTTAACGTATATTATTGGAGATATAGTAGCAGAAGTATATGGTTATAACGCTGCTAAACAAATCATATGGATTACACTCGCGTGTGAATTATTTTTTTCTATAGCAATCAAATTAATTATTCATTTGCCTTCTCCTAATTTTTGGCATGATCAACCTTCTTATAATCAAGTGGTTGATCCTATTCTAAGATTTGTACTAGCCGGAATTTTGGCGGTTATTAGTAGCAGTTTCATTAATATCTATATAATTTCGAAATGGAAAATATTAATGAAAGGTAGACACTTTTGGTTACGCAGTTTAGGATCATCGGCTATTGGTGGGTTTATTTTAGTTTTAATCACAATATTATTTGGATTTAGTGGTCATATGGAATTGTCACAGTTGGGGTATATGATCTTATCGGTTTATTCCATCGAGATTTTATATTCCTTGCTGGGTGTATGGCCTGCTTCTTTAATTACAGGCTTCCTAAAAATGGAAGAACAACTCGATGTTTATGATACTGAAACTGATTTTAATCCATTTAGATAAATGCTTAATAAATAATAGGAAATAAAAATGTTGTCAACAATAGATTTTTTTAAAAAATTGGACAAAATTAATTTAAATCAAAACTTAAAGGCGGAAATTGAAATTTTAAAAAGCAGCTTAAAAGATAAAGATCCATCCGAAATTATATCTGCGGATATTTTAATTAAAGAATTGGGCTTAATAACTATTAAAGGTATAACCGATGAAGACGGCTATTTTAAAGAATTTGTAAACACAATTGATAATGATCATCAAGAAAGTCAAACTGAAATATTTTATCTTCTAAAAGGTAAACAAGTATCATGCTTACATATTCTAGATACTACTGAAACATGGCGTTGGCTTGGTGGCAATGAAATTTCTATTTTTATTTTTAAAAAACAAGAATTAGAGAAAATTACTTTAAATGAAAATAATCTTTTCTACACAATAGAGAAAGGCTTATTGTTTGGTGCTAAACTAAACAACCTAAAAGATGATAAAGATTTTGGTTTGGTAACTTGTTTATGTAAACCTGGATTTATACCAAAACATTATTCAAATCCAAGTTTAGAGGAATTAACAATACTTAAGGAAAAATATCCTGAATATACATCAGATATTGATGAGCTTACCGCAAATATCTTATGTAAATCTACTCATACGGATGAACTCGCTACCAAAGCGCCTATCTATAAAAATTCAAAAAATAATTTTTTTTGGTCAATGTTTTCATTTTGTGCAAACTGTATTGGTATAAAAAAAACTGAAGAACAAAATTCTTTAATTTCACCCCAAAAATAATTGATAATTAGATTATAATGTTTGGAGGATGCTAGCTTGGACTTTAAATATGTAGAAAATTATATCTCAACAATAAAAGCAAAATATAAATCATTACAGAAGGCTAATGCTTATCCTTTTTCCTTGCGTATTATTGATGAAGAAGTTTGCACTAAGAGCGGAGAAACGCTATTTACGTTACAACTCGTTGGAAAAAATCTTGTTTCTAAATTATATGCTACGGATATTTCCAACGATAAAAAACTATTGAAATCTTTATCGCCTATAGATTTGTTAAAAATTTTAAATACTTCTAACAAAAAAAATTTACATAAAATGGAAAATATTATTCTTTTCCCATGTCAAGCGTATTATAAGTTGATTGCAAAAAATTATAATCATATCCTCCAACAGACTATTTTTACCTTAGAAATCTCTCGGGTAAATAAAATTACGCAAAAGAAATTGACCGCTTTAGAAATTGCAAATAATCCCTTAATTCTAGAAAAACTTACACCTCAAGAAATTTATGATTTGGGCTATACCGTCGGATCAGAAACCATACTTAGAGAAATACTTTATTTAGCTAATCTTTAAAAAATACTTTTATTTTTATAAAAAAACCTAAGCTAAAAAATCCTTGTTTCTAATAAGATTTTACTTGAAATTGAGAATTTTGCCCTCATGTTGTCCATATTGGTTTTTTACTATCATTAAGAGGTATTGGATTTATGACGACCCTGGCAGAAAAACAGACATTAGGCTTTAAAACGGAAAGTGCGCAGTTATTAGACCTAATGATTGATAAGATTTATCAAAACAAAGAAATTTTTTTACGTGAACTCATATCCAATGCTCACGATGCCATAGAAAAGTTGCGATTTAAAGCCCTATCAAACCCTCAAATTTATGAAGAAGACGCGGAACCCAAAATTGCTTTAGTCATTGATAAAGACCAGCGTACCATTACATTAATTGACAATGGAATAGGTATGACTTCGAATGAAGTTATAGCAAATCTTGGTACTATTGCAAAATCAGGCACCAAAGAATTTTTAGATTCTTTGACTGGAGATGCTAGCAAAGACACCCAGCTTATTGGCCAATTTGGTGTTGGATTTTATGCTGCATTCATGGTCGCCAACAAAGTAACGGTTAAAACCCGGGCTGCCGGTGAATCACATGAAGAAGCTGTCTGCTGGGAATACGATCGGGAGTCCAAAGCTGGATATACCATCGAAAGCATAACCAAGCCAGAACGAGGCACTGAAATCATCCTGCATTTAAAGAAAGACGAAGAAGAATTTTTAGACGACTGGCGTTTACGAGGTATCATTACTAAATATTCCGATCATATTACTTTGCCGATTAGTATGCTAAGGAACATTACCGAAAACGAAACCACTTCTGATACAACGACTGCAACTGAGAAGCAAGTTGATAAAAAAGAGGTTGGCGCTACTTGGGAAACTGTAAATAATGCCACTGCGCTATGGACCTTATCTAAAGACCAAATTAATGATGAGGAATATAAAAATTTTTACAAGCATCTTACACATGACAAAAATAATCCTTTTACGTGGATTCATAATAGAATTGAAGGTAGTCAGGAATATACGACTTTACTCTATATACCTTTACAGGCTGGCCCATTTGATTTTTGGAACCATGAAAAACCTCGCGGTTTAAAACTTTATGTTAAACGTGTTTTCATTATGGACGATGCCGAGCAGTTTTTACCACGTTATTTGCGCTTTGTAAAAGGAGTTGTGGATAGCAATGATCTTCCATTAAATATTTCTCGAGAGGTTTTACAGAATAATAAGCAAATTGATACTATACGCTCGGCTATAACCAAACGTACGCTTGAAACCTTAAACTACCTTTCTAAAGAACAAACTGAAAAATATTTACAATTTTGGAAGGAATATGGCAATATTTTAAAAGAAGGCTTAGCAGAAGACTTTGTAAATCGCGACTCCTTAGCAAAACTTATAAGATTTAGCTCCACTCATTTAAATAATAGCGAGCAAACAGTAAGTTTAGAAGATTATGTGGCGCGCATGAAGCCCCAACAAGACAAAATATACTATATCACCGCAGAAAACTTTGCAGCGGCCAGTAACAGTCCTAATTTAGAAATTTTTCGCGAAAAAGAAATAGAAGTATTGCTCCTGCATGATCGTATCGACGAATGGTTGGTCGCTCATTTAACTGAATTTGACGGAAAAACCTTACAATCTGTAGCTAAAGATTCGGATATATCGAGTGTCGCAGAAGAAAAAAATGAAGAGCAACTGAAACAAAACGAAGATGAATTTGGTCCTTTACTAAAACAAATCCATGAAATACTCAAGGATAAAGTTAAAGAAGTTCGTATTTCACAGCGTTTAACCAGCTCTCCGGCCTGTATCGTAAAAGAGCAAAATGCTTTAAATAGTCAGATAAAACGTATGCTAGAAGCTTCTGGACAAAAAATACCAGAGAGTAAGCCGATACTTGAACTGAACACCAAGCATAAATTTATACGAGATCTGAAGGATGAACAAGATGACATTCGTCTTGCTGAATGGTCACACATATTTTTAGGCGTTTCTATACTTGCAGAGGGTGAGCAGTTGGATGATCCAGCTGGGTTTGTGAAAACCTTAATTAGTTTGTTATCAAGTAAATAAGTAAATTAAATCAATAAAAAACTATAAGTCTCTCTTTATGGGGGACTTATAGTATTATAAAAATTGTAAATTGGATGTTGTTGCAACATTTCATAGACATTTTTTGCTAAATTATCTTACAATATGCCCGTTCGACCGCATAAAAATAACAACACTTAGGGCATACTATGACTTCTATTGTTTTATCTAAGCACTTTTTCTTTATCACTGGCTTATCTTTTATTCTAGTTGCCTACATTTTTCAGCAAACAAATTGGATGAAAATAAAGGGTTTTCTTTATAATTTTATTAATATGCTAGGAGCTGGATTACTGGTTTATGTTAGCTTTCAGCCTTTGCAAATTGATTTCTTCATTTTTGCAGCGCTATGGACTTTCATCAGCATAATTAGAGTCTACAAAAGCTTTAAGTAACTGCTAAAAATTCAAGTGCAAAGAGTATACTCAAAGCAATCGGATTTTTGACAAGGCGCCGAGAAAATGAGCAACCGGAATGTATGTAATATACATGAGGATTGCGAATTGAACGGCAACACAGTCAAAAATTCAAATGCGAAGAGTATTGCTTACCAATTAAATAGGGTGCCATCTATTTTCCTATTAATGGGAAGATAAGCGCGTTCATAAGGATATTTTTCCGCCAGCTTCTCATTAAAATCTACGCCTAAACCCGGCTGATCACTTGGGTATAAATAACCCTTATCAAAGCTATAGTGATGCGGAAATACATCATTAGTCTTTTCGGTATGATGCATATATTCCTGTATCCCAAAATTATTAATAGAAATATCAAAATGTAAAGCCGCCGCCATCGTGATAGGAGATACATCGGTTGGGCCATGGCATCCCGTTTTCACATGATAAACTTCCGCCATCGCTGCAATTTTTTTCATGTGTGATATTCCTCCACCATGCACAACGGACATGCGAATATAATCAATCAACTGCTCGGTAAATAAGATATGTGTATCCCATATCGTGTTAAACACCTCTCCTACCGCGAGAGGAGTGGTTGTATGTTGACGGATAATTCGAAAACCTTCTTGTAGCTCTGCAGGCACTGTATCCTCTAGCCAAAACAGATGATAGGGCTCTAATTCTTTTCCTAAACGGGCCGCTTCGATAGGGGTTAAGCGATGGTGAGCATCATGCAGAAAATGATGATCGTCACCATAAGTTTTACGTAATTCTTTAAATAATTTAGGAACGTAATTAAGATACTTTTCGGTAGACCACACACACTCTTGCGGTAAGCCTTTAGTGGCGGGTTCATAATACATTTTATCCCTAGAAACGCCGTAGCTATTGGGCAAGCCTGGAACACCAGTCTGGGCACGTATCGCTAAATAACCCATATCGATGTATTTTCCAACTTGATCGATGGTATCAGAAATATCTTTGCCATTGGCATGTCCGTACACCATAACGCCTTTGCGACTTTTACCACCCAACAAATTATAAACCGGTGTATGTAAAACCTTCCCTTTGATATCCCATAAAGCCATATCAATCGCAGCAATAGCTGCCATGGTCACAGGTCCACGACGCCAATAAGCACCACGATAAAAAAACTGCCAAATATCCTCGATTTGCGCCGGATCTCGACCCATCAAACAAGGAATAAGATCTTCTAAATAAGCTTTAACAGCCAATTCGCGCCCATTTAAGGTGGCATCACCTAAGCCGTATAAGCCCTCATCGGTAATTATTTTTAACGTGACAAAATTACGATCGGGACAGGTCACAAATACCTTAGCATCTTGAATTTTCATAAGTAGTTCAAATTTTAAAATTATTGAATGACTAATTCATTCAAACGATTACGTCCAATAATTGGATATTGTTCGACTTCATACACAGCGCCACTGACCGGGGCGGATTGGTCAGCAAGCCAAAATGCCACATGTGCCGCCACATTCTCTGGTGATAATAAACGACCGCTAGGAGCATACTTTTTGGGAATTCTTTCTTGCCAATTTTCTGGAAGACCTTCTGACATTTTTAAGCAAATCTCATTCTCCGTAGGCGTCCATCCCACATTTAATTGGTTAACTCGAATAAGTTCTGCACCTAAGCTATCTGCCAAATTGCGAGTCATCGTCATCAGTGCGCCTTTTGATGCAGAATAAATCAACAGATCGGGTTGGCCTGTGTAAGCATTCATAGAGCCGATATTAACAATAGCGCCGCCTGCTTTCTGCTTTCGAAAGATTTCTACTGCTGCTTTGCATAGCAATAAAGGAGCATAGAAATTAACGCGCATAATCTTTTCACAGGCTTCCAAACTGGCCGAATCAATATTGTTTCGTGGATAAATTCCGGCATTATTGACTAGGCCGTCTAAGCGGCCGAATTTTTTTACTGTTTCGGTTATTAAATAACTATAGGATTTTTCATCCATTAAATCAGCCAGTAAATAACTGCTTGCCTCACCTAATTCATGAACTATTTTTTTAGCGCAAGCTTCCTTACGCCCATGGATCATAACTTTCGCGCCCTGTGCGACACAACGCCGAGCGGTTGCCGCACCAATGCCATTAGTTGATCCGGTGATCAAAATAACTTTATCTTTCAACATCATTTAAATTCTCTGCCTATACTTTATTTTAATTAAGAAAAAAACAAAGAGTCTTTTTAAGATTGCAAATAGACTAGACACGCGGAGTGTCGCCCCCAGTTCACGGCTTGGCCGACCCAAACGCAAATTATTTTCAATTTGCTCTAAAGAGCAATTCCTCGTTTCTGGAACGATAAAGTAAACAAAAATCCAACCCAACACACATAAGAAAGCGTATAACCAAAATGTGTGACTAGTGCCTATAAACTGAATTAAGGTCAAAAATGTCATTGACACCAGCATATTAAAACCCCAACTCGCAGAAATGGCTAAGCTAGCACCTACACCTCGAATATTTAATGGAAAAATTTCCGAAATAATTAACCACATAATTGGGCCTAGACTCATTGCAAAACTAGCAATGTAAATAACCATACTCGCTACCGCTACCCAACGTAATGCAGTAAATGCGGGAAAATAAAAAGCTGTTCCCAAAATAACTAAGCTAATAAACATACCTAAAAGGCCAAAAAGTAATAAAGGGCGGCGACCCCAACGATCAATGAGAGGTAAAGCAATGATAGTAAATAATACATTTATTATGCCGATACCTAAGGTTGCTAAAATAGCATTACTAGCATATTTAAAGCCGGCCAATTGTAAAATGGTAGGTGCATAATAAATAATGGCATTGATTCCGGTTACTTGCTGGAAAAAACTTAAACCTAAACTAATAAACAGAATAGGGCGCAACCATTTTGCTAATAATAGGCGATGTGTTCCCTTTTCAATTGCTACGGTTTGACGAATTTCGTTAAATTCATTATTGATGTTTTCACCGTGTCGTATACGCTGTAAAACTGCGCGGGCCTTTTGATCCCAACCTTTTAAAATCATCCATCGAGGACTTTCAGGTAAATAAATGGTGCCTAACAATAAAATAATCGCTGGAACAACGCCTAAACCTAGCATCCAAGGCCATTGACCAGTGACAGAAAAATAATAATTAATTAAATAAGAAATAACGATACCTATGGTAATCGCTAATTGATTCAAGGAAACCAACATACCCCGAATACGCTTTGGAGCAATCTCTGCAAGATAGAGTGGTGCAGTAAAAGAACCAACACCGATCGCCACGCCCAGGATAATTCGACCTATAATTAAGAAGAGCAAATTAGGCGAAAATGCGGTGGCTAAAGAACCGACAATAAAGGTAAGTGCAGTAAAAACCAGTACTTTACGTCGCCCAAATATATCACTGACTCTACCGCTTAATCCTGAGCCTATCAAAGCGCCCAATAAAACGGCACTGACAACCATTTCAATTTGAAAATTAGTTAAAGCAAAGTCTTTTTCAATGAATAAAATAGCGCCAGAAATAATCCCTGTATCATAACCGAACAACAATCCTGCTAAAGCTGCAAATCCCGAAATGGTATAAACCAACCAATTTGGGTTTGATACTTTTATCATAAAAAATAATCTCTTTTATGGCATTTATTAATCATTACTTTACCTCTATCACCACCAAAAGCAAGTCAAAGTCAAAAAACTACGCGTTAATCTAAGAAATTGTCAGCGCCTTTACGACTGATTTTTAAGACGAACTTATTTTATTAGGCTAAATAAGAGGGTTCAGGCAATCCTTTAATATTTGTTTCTATGGCAAAAAGCATACCTGATTGAGGAGCATCAGCTAGCTGAGCTGCGCTTAAACCTATCGAAGCAGATGTAATATATAAAGTAGTTAAATCGGGGCCACCAAAACAACAGCTTGTTGGTCTGGGTACGGGCATAGGAATGACGCTATCGATCTCGCCGCTAGGAGTATAGCGCGTAATTTGCCAACCATCCCAATGACAGCTCCAAACATAACCTTGGCTATCGACGGTAAGCCCGTCAGGAAAGCCTTGTTCTTTAGAAATTTGGGCAAAGACGCGCATTTGACCCAAAGTTCCGTGTTGGGAGTCAAATTCATATTGATAAATTTGCCGAGCAGGAGAATCACAGATATACATTAAACTATTGTCTAAATTCCAAGCAATACCATTGCTCACGGTAAAACCATTGAGCATCTTTGACACATTTTCCTTATTCAAACAATATAAAGCGCCAATAGGATTTTGTTCTGCTCTATCTTTTGTTCCTGCCCAAAATCGGCCCTGTCTATCACATTTACCATCATTAAACATGACATTTTTTTCTCCTTGTAGCGGGAAAGCGATGTTTTGTGTTGTACCGGTTTTTGTATCTATAGTAACAAAGCGATCACTTAGTGCAGCTATTAATCCTGCTTTAGCGCTACTAGCAATGCAGCCAATTTCATTGGGCATGCTGAATTTATCGATGCTGTTATCCTTATTTAAACGATATAAAGTCGCCGCTACGATATCCACCCAATACAAACATTTTTCCATGGGATGCCAAAGCGGACCTTCGCCTAATACCATAATCTGTTTGCATATCACTTCAGGCTGCATAATTTTTACCAAATTAATTGATAGATGGTTTCGTGTTGATAAACGTTACCGGGTAATAAAAAAGGCGATGGAAACTGTGAATATTTAACGGCCCCAGGAAAGTTTTGTGTTTCCATGCAAAAAGCACCATAACGTTGCGTTTGTAAACCCGAACTAATCGGATAATCTCGTAAACTATTACCTATATAGAATTGTAAACCCGGCTGTGTCGTCCGCACTTCTAGCATACGCCCGCTTGTTGGTTCTGTAATTTTTGCAACCAATTGCAGCGGGTGCTTTTTTACAGGAGTTAATACATAACAAACATCATAACCTCCTATAGCAGTATCTTTTATTCGCTCACCAATACAATGAGGTTCCCGAAAATCGAATGGAGTAGCGTTAACTTCTGCTATTTGACCGGTTGGCAATAGATCTTTATCAGTGACAATATAACGATCAGAAAAAATTTGTAACACATGATTTAAGACAGTTCCATTTCCCGCTCCTGCCAAATTCCAGTAAGCATGGTTAGTTAAATCCACAGGAGTAGCTTTATCAGTTTTAGCTTGAAAGCTAATCTTTAATTCATCGGCTAAAGTTAAAGTATAAACAGTTTTTATTGTAAGATTTCCCGGATATCCTTGATCGCCATCAGGACTTATATAAGAAAAACTGAGACTCGCTTGTTCTTCTTGCATGGTAACTTCAGCTTGCCAAACCACTTTATCCAGGCCTTTTTCTCCACCATGTAAATGATGAGCAAAATTTATATTTTTAGTTAAAAAATAATCATTTTCTTGATAATTAAAATGTGCATTAGCAATTCGGTTAGCGACTCGTCCTATTGTGGCGCCGAAATAGAAATCATGTGCTAAATATTCATCAAGATGATCAAAGCCTAGCGTAAGCTCTCGCAATGTACCGTTTAGATCAGGAACTTTTACTGAGGTTAATGTAGCACCATAACTAATAAGGCCTATAGTCATCCCATTTGCATTGCTTAATGTGTACTGCGTAATAAGTTGGCCATCCGCTAACTTTCCAAACTCAGATGATCGACAGACAATTTTCGACATATTGCTCTCAAAATAAATTTGGCATTATTGTTCGAGGAATAATAGCACCTGGCTGTGTAATAACCTTTGCAGCCAGCTTATGACCAAATAAAGTAGCCTTTATAGGATCAAAATTTAATAAACGCGCAGCTAAATAAGCACTATTAAACGAATCTCCAGCCGCAGTGGTATCAACAACTTTATCAACCAAACAGCTTGGGACTCGTTGTTGATAGTTTTCCGTAGCGACTAAAGCTGGTTCGGCACCACATTTAACCACTATTTCGGTGACTCCATTTTCTAATAAGCGTTGTACAGTAGCTTCTGGCGTAGTATCGCCAAAGGCTAATTGATCGTCGATAAAAGTCGGTAAAGCAATATCCACATATTTTAAAAATGTTTGTATGCTCTTTCTTGCAGAATCAGCATTAGTCCACAAGGAAGGGCGATAATTAGTATCAAAAATAATTTGCGCGCCTGCTTGCTTGGCCTTTTGTAAAATATCCGCAAAATATTCTCGACTCGCTGCATCGAGTATCGCTAAACTAATCCCTGAAAAATACAAATAATCCATGCCTATTAATTGCTCAGATAAAGCAATTCGATTATCTCCTTTAAATAATTCTCGCGCGGCAGATTCGGATCGATAAAAATAGAAGGTTCTTTCGCCTTTATTATCGGTACGAATTAAGTAAAGACCAGGCAACTTGTTCTCTATACGCTGAATTAAATCGATTTTAAGTCCTTCATTTTGCCAATCAAATAACATTTGATCGCTATACGGATCCTGCCCTAGAGCGGTGACATAATGAATAGCAAACGCTTGATTTTGCAATAATCGTCG
>CANJLU010000013.1 GCA_947475085.1 Coxiellaceae bacterium | reverse complement strand
TGTTCGGGGAGCCAGTATCATCATTAAAGATTTTGTAACAGACCCTGATTTGGAGAGTATAAATGTACGCAGTTATTTCCACTGGTGGAAAACAATATAAGGTCGCCGAAGGCGAAATTATTAAGCTAGAAAAGCTATCGGCAGAGGTCGGCGAAATCATTGAGTTTCCGGTGTTACTGCTGGCTAATAAGACCGATGTCAAAGTGGGATCACCTTTTTTAGCTGAGGCCAAGGTTAAGGCGTCTATCGTGGAGCATGGTCGTGGTGATAAAATCACTATTATTAAGTTTCGACGCCGTAAGCACCATAGAAAGCAAATGGGCCACCGGCAGCATTATACAGCGGTAAAAATTACCGAGATTTTATAGAGGATACTCACCATGGCACACAAGAAAGCAGGCGGTAGTACCCGCAATGGTCGCGATTCACACTCAAAACGCTTAGGTGTAAAACACTTCGGTGGTGAATCGGTTAAAGCAGGCAATATTATCATCCGTCAACGAGGAACACATTACCACCCAGGTAATAATGTCGGTATCGGCAAGGATCACACCTTATTTGCCTTAGTGCAAGGCGTGGTTAAGTTTGCCCGTAAAGGCGCTAAGCTAAGATGTTATGTGAATGTAGTTCCTGCATTAGCAGAGTCGGCTGAACACGCTGCTTAATTTACTCGTCATTGCGAGCACCGGAGGTGTGCGGCAATCTAGACATTCGCTCACATGACTGTGATTTTTTACCTACAAAAATAGTTTTTAATGGTTACCCCGCTCAGCGGGGTTTTTTATGAAATTTTTAGATGAAGTTGAGATACTAGTAGAAGCAGGAAAAGGCGGGGCAGGCTGCGTTAGTTTTCGTCGCGAAAAATTTATCCCCTTAGGTGGGCCCGATGGCGGCGATGGCGGCGATGGCGGCAGTGTTTACTTAAAAGCCACGGCTAACCTCAATACACTGATTGATTTTCATTATAATCGCCTCTATAAAGCTGCCCGTGGCGAAAATGGTAAAGGCAGTGATTGCGCCGGGAAAAAGGGTGCTGATCTCTTTCTAGACGTGCCTGTCGGTACCCAAATCTTTGATGCGGACACGCAAGAATTGATCGGTGATTTAACGATCAAAGAGCAAACGCAATGTGTCGCAAAAGGCGGTTGGCATGGTTTGGGTAATGCCCGATTTAAAAGCAGTACTAATCGCAGTCCACGGCAATTTACACCCGGTCATCCCGGCGAAAGTCGTCGACTAAAGCTTTCGTTGAAATTGTTGGCGGATGTAGGTCTGGTGGGTTTGCCGAACGCCGGAAAATCGAGTCTGATACGAGCGGTATCGGCGGCGACGCCTAAAGTAGCTGATTATCCATTTACTACCTTGCAGCCGCATTTAGGTGTGGTGCGCTTAGAAGCGGGACGTAGTTTTGTGATGGCAGATGTTCCGGGATTGATTACCGGTGCTGCCGAAGGTTTAGGTTTAGGTATAAACTTTCTTAAGCATCTGGATCGTACGCGTTTATTACTGCATGTATTGGATATCCAACCCATCGATGGCAGTGATCCATTAAAAAATATGGCCTTGATTGAAAATGAGCTGTTAAAATATAGCCCTGAATTAGCTGCCAAACCTAGGTGGCTAGTGTTGAATAAAATAGACTTACTTTCTGCTGAAGAGTTGCACGAGTATGTGCAATATATAAAAACTCAAGTTCCTGAGCATGTCCCGCTATTTGAAATTTCGGCTTTACAGCGTGTCGGGACGCAAGCATTATGTTATGCTCTTGGAGATTTTTTGGAACAAAATGCACAGCAATGACGTAGCGATTAAACGACATGCGAGGTCGAAACGTCGGTGAGGGTGAGTTCAACCATGGATTGCCGCGCGCTACGCGCTCGCAATGACGGTGGTTGCCGCGCGCTCGTAAGACGAGAGTCACAATGTGTTTCTGCTGACGAGATGTTTTACGTGCTCGCATTGATAATGCTAGTTTATTCAACAGGATTTAGTTCAGTTTGCTTAGTGTGATGAGTAGGTTTGTTAACACAATATTTGAGCGTTTTTCCCATTTTAAAATGGATGCGATATTTTTCTGGAGCTAAAAAATGTTCTCCTGTTTTCGGATTAAAAGCAGTTCGTGCTGCATTATAATGGGGTGAGAAACTTCCAAAGCCGCGTATTTCTATACGATGGCCCTGGTATAATGTTTGTTCCAACAGTTCGATTAAATGCTCTACACTTTTCTTAACAGTGGTAGCCTGAAGTTGAGGAAACTTTAATATAAGTTGGTTAATGAGTTCTGGTTTCAGCATGGATCACCTATGATAAGTTTGATTAAGCCAAAAAAATGATGCAAATACAACTACGTCATCTGCCTAATTTGATTACGTGTATGCGCTTTATCCTAATAGGTCCCATTTTATGGGCCTTATTGACAAAGTGCTATCCCCTGGCCTTTTATTTGTTTGTGGTAGCCGGCTTGAGTGATGGCTTAGATGGTTTGTTAGCACGTTTTTTTGGTTGGACCACCCCTTTAGGCGCTTTATTGGACCCTTTGGCCGATAAGCTCTTACTCATGGGCAGTTTTGTTGTGTTAGCTTATTTACAGCAAATTCCCTTATGGTTAACGGTTATGGTGATAGGGCGCGATATTTGGATTATGGGCGGCGCTTTACTGTATCGCTATTGGGTCGGCCCTTTAGATTACAAGCCGGTTTGGATTAGCAAGTTAAATACATTTTTTCAATTAGTTTTAGTGAGTTTACTCATTATTAAATTAGCTTTTTTTGATATCCCTGCCGAATTAATTCCACGTATTATAGAGGCGGTTTTTGTTACTACATTATTGAGTTTTATCCAATATACCTGGATGTGGTTTTGGCAAGCGGCTTACTATTTAAAGTTAGCGAGTAAAAAATTAAGCGCTAAGAATCAAAAGCAATGCTAACACAGCTCATTCTTCCCATCCAACCGCCTGATGCATGTTGTTTTGAAAATTTTTATATCGGTCAGAATGCTATTCTATTAAATTCCCTACAACAATTTGTGCTAAAAAGGGGTGAGCCTTATATCTATATTTGGGGTAATCCGGGTGCAGGTTGCACACACTTACTGCAAGCCTGTTGTCATGCCGCACAACAACAAGGATTTTCTGTCGCGTATTTGCCTTTAAGTACACTAAAAAAAAACAAGTGTAGCGAAATTTTGCGCGGCTTAGAATCAGTTGATATGGTGTGTATCGATGAACTAGATAGTATTATGGACGACAGTAGTTGGCAGGAGTCCTTATTCCATTTCTATAATCGCTTACAAGAACAATCTCGTTTTTTGTTGATTGCGGCTAAGCATAGTCCGCAGCAATTAAATTTCTCCTTGCCGGATTTAATTTCACGTTTGTCCAGCGGCGTTTTATTTCAAGTACGTGAATTAAATGACACAGAGAGACTCATTGCCTTACAGCAGCGTGCTTACCTAAGAGGCTTAGAATTTTCCGAAGAAGTAGGACAATTTTTATTACACCGCCTTCCGCGCGATTCACGAGCGCTTTTTTCAGCACTAGAACAATTAGATAAAGCGAGCTTAAGTTTACAACGTAAATTAACCATTCCTTTAGTAAAGACGATTTTAAAATTATAAATTTCACGTTAGTATTGTCGAAGTATTAGAGAATATTCGTCGTCATTGCGAGCACCGTAGTTGCGTGACCATCCATGGATGGTCACGGCCTCACCGACGTTTCGGCTTCGCCATGACGGAACGCTTAATTTTTTTACTTGCAGCGCTACGCTAGAATAGTTGGAATAAACTTAGTTGAGCGCGCTAGCCACGATTAATGTAATTTCAAGGCAATGTGCGCTAAACGTTTACCCAAGGCTAGACAGAGTCGTTTTTCTTCGTCACTCAGCGGATTTTTACTATCTTTACCAGCCATATGCGTTGGTCCGTAAGGTGTGCCTCCGGTTTGTGTGGTGCTTAAATCGGATTCCGTATACGGAATGCCTACCACGATCATGCCGAGATGGATCATTGGCAGCATCATGCTCAGCAGTGTGGTTTCTTGTCCGCCGTGTAGACTAGACGTCGAAGAAAAAAAGCCAACGGGTTTATTGACTAGTTCACCTGAAAACCACAAACCACTTAAGCTATCGATAAAATGCTTTAAAGGAGCGGCCATATTACCAAAACGCGTCGGACTGCCTAAGGCGATGCCGATCGCGCCTCGAACATCTTCGAGTGTGGCATAGGGAGGGCCGGTGGCTGGAATTTTCTCTTCCACGGCTTCACACACCATCGAAATATTAGGGACGGTGCGAATTCTTACTTCTATACCTTCTATAAACTCTGCGCCTCTCGCGACTTGTTGGGCCATTTTTGCCACGGCACCATAGCGGCTGTAGTAAAGTACCAGTAGATAGGGCATGGGTTCTCCTTTGCGAGGTCCTGATAGGATGGGCTCGATGTTGATGCAACAAGTCATTCTATGGTATAAAACACCGCGCTGAAAAGCGATTATTTCACACACCTAGTTATCTACATTATTTGAGGGTGGCTATTAGGGGTGTGTCGTTAAATGACGGCACACCCTTGTCAAACATAGTCTTCAAATATTAGACCTTGAAAAAAGCTTGCTTGATTTGAGGCGATACGAGGTGGAGGTTTAACCCAATTGGAGATTACATAAAGTGTCAGCAACAGCAACATTAAGACAGTTATTTGAAGCCGGTGTCCATTTTGGTCACCGTACTTGTTTTCGTGAGCCAAAAATGGCTCCGTATATCTACGGTGTGCGCAATGGTATTAGCATCATCGATCTAGAAAAAACCCGAGAATATATTACTGAAGCCCTTACCTATATCGCGAAAATAGCGGCTAGACCGGGTAGTAAAATCTTGTTTGTCGGAACTAAACGTGCCGCGCAGGATTTAGTGAAAGAACAAGCATTACGCTGCGGTATGCCTTATGTTAACCACCGCTGGTTAGGCGGCTTGTTAACTAATTATCGGACCATCCGTCAGTCCATTAAGCGACTGAAAGAATTAGAAGCACAAAGCCAAGATGGTAGTTTTGAGAAATTGACTAAAAAAGAAGCGCTGAATTTGCAGCGGCAAATGGATAAATTGGAACGCGGTTTAGGCGGCATTAAAGATATGAGTGGCTTGCCGGATGCCTTATTTGTGATTGATAGAGGTTATGAGCATATTGCCATCTGTGAAGCACAAAAGCTAAAAATACCCGTGATTAGTATTGTCGATACGAATCATTCACCTGAAGGTATTGATTATATTATTCCCGGTAATGATGATGCAGCCCGTGCGATTACACTGTATACACAAATGGTAGCGGACACTGTTTTAGACGCGCGCGCTGCTGCAAAAAAACCGACTGACTTAACACTGACTGAAGTAGAAAAAGCTGAGGTCCAAGAGTCTGTAGTGGAACCGGCTAAATCTACCGAAGGAAAAGAGGGATAAGCACATGACGCCAACAATAATAACGGCCGCCATGGTTTCGGCTTTACGTGCTCGAACTGGGGCAGGCATGATGGATTGCAAAAAGGCTTTAGAATCTGTAGGCGGTGATCTGGATGCAGCCGCTGAGGCGATGCGTAAATCCGGTCAAATTCAAGCGGAGAAAAAATCAGGGCGTATCGCCGCTGAAGGTTTAATTGTGATTAAATCAAAATCAGCGCAGGGTCCTGCAGTCATTTTAGAAGTCAATTGCGAGACGGATTTTGTCGCACGTGATGAAAATTTTAAACAATTTGTAGAGAAAGTTGCACAATGTGCATTGGATCTTCAGATCACTAACATAGCAGCATTGTTAGACACTACGTGTGCTGATAGCGGCGAGAGTGTAGAAAAAACTCGCGAAGCCTTAGTTGCGAAATTGGGCGAAAATATTCAGTTAAGACGTCTACAGCTTGTTGCAGCGCAGACTGATATTATTCTGGGATCCTATGTGCATATGGGGCGTATCGGCGTTATTGTGCAATTAAAAGGCGGTGATGAACAGCTGGCTAAAGATTTAGCCTTACATATTATTGCTAATAATCCTATGGTTATTTCCGCGGATGATATTGCTGAACAAATTTTGGCGAAAGAACGCGAAATTATTATGGCGCAATCTCAGGGCAGCGGTAAGCCGCAAGCGGTAATCGATAAAATGGTAGAAGGTCGACTGAATAAATTCCGTGATGAAATGAGTTTATTAGGCCAAGCTTTTGTAAAGGATCCGAATATTCGTGTCGGACAACTTTTAGAAACTGCCGGAGCGAGAATAGTCAGCTTTGTACGATTTGCCGTTGGCGAAGGCATAGAAAAACCCACCGAAGATTTCGCTGAAGCGGTGATGGCGCAAGTTAAGAGTTCTTCTTAAGCTTTTTTTAATCGAACTGGCGCATTTAAGTATCTTAAATGCGTCAAGTTCTTGCTGGGAGCACAATCTAAATAAAAGGAATTAATGCATGCCTAACAATAATGTCATTTCCCAAGAACAAAGAAGAAAATGCATCTGTTTCCTGGTGGCTGCGGCACAAGGAAAATTAGAGGAAGTTAAAAAGAATTGTGATGCCTATACGTTGAACGCTATGGATGCAAAACGTAATACTGCTTTACATTTAGCATCAGAAAATGCTCATGATGACATCCTAGAATTTCTTTTTAATCAACCACACATCGATTGTCATCAAGTCAATAGCGCAGGCAAAAAAGCGGTTGATGTTATTACACATTTATCGACGGCAGAACTATGGCAAGAATTATTAAGTATGCAGAAAAATGCATTGCAAGCATCAGTATTGCTTCAAAAAAACCAACTTAAAAAAAACTATTCTTTTGAGCTGAATACACAAAATATCAGCGATGAATGCTTAACCATCGAAGACTTATCTCAGATCAATGCTTATGTTAAGCAAGCGCTTCCTTACGGTGCTCCTAATTGGGGCCAAGTAGCATTTCCTCATCAACAAGCGAGTCCTGCATCGCGATGGAAAGAAAAAGATGCCGATTATTATCGTATTGATGCTTTACAAGATCTGCTTTTAAGCATAGATAAAAAAATTGCTGAAGAATTGCAAGATACAGTTTCATGTTCTCTTGCTTTCAGAATAATACATAGTTCCTTAGCGGAAGTTTTACAGATAGGCCGCTGTGATGAACAGGTTGCCGTAGCATTTAATCAGTTGTTATTAACTGAGAAAAAAGGCTACTTGCAATGGATGCAGGCTATTAATTTAAGGGGTCCAGGAGGGCGTAATTTTATTCTTATCAATAAAAAAGGCCGTGATGAACCTGAAACTTGGAATAGTGGCCTATTGATTGATCCGATGGATGACCGAGTGGAGCATCTACAAGAAGGTGCACCAAAATTAATGGAAAATTTAGTAAGAATTATATCTCAGCCTGATAGAAAGCAAATTAAGTTAATCGATCATATATCCTTATGCTTGCCTTTTAATGCGAAGCATCATGCGGCGTTGGCGGAAAATCTCGAAAGAATGCGATGCGCTTTACAAATATTTTTTGCAGCTGATTGGCACTTACTTTGGCCGAAAATGAAAAAAGATTATCCGTGCTTAAAAGAAAAAGTGGTAAAAGCTTGGTTGGGAGAATTTTGGCAGGTATTAGAAAAACAAGCGGATATTCATGCCGCCATGGTTGATAAACTGCGACTCGATGAAATAAATAATACCTTAACTCGTCTTGAACAACGCTTTCAAGTCCTAAATATTAACAACCTGCAACCTTTATCATTAAATGCTAGTTAATTTTTTTTCATTTCTCACTTCTCACACTGATTTTTCAGCATGGCGAGCTTTTTTTATTTTTGCTGTGTGTTGGATTTTTTGGTTTATTTTTGGTTGAATATATATTAAGATTAAATTAAATAAACAAAAAATAACTCAATAATAAATGAAGATATGGGACAAAAAAAAATACCGTTTGCTCAAGTGAAAGATTTACATGCAAATCAGCAGGTTAAATTTAAAGACCCAAATTCAAATGTACCTATCGATAAAAATTTTGTTTTCTTAAGAAAATTTAAGAGTTTTTCGGAAATAAGCGATGCAGAATTTAAAGAATTTTTTAAGCTTTTAGAATCTAAGAACGAGAATATTCAAAAAGAAATCTACATTAAGTTATTAAAAGCTTGCATAGCTAATTACAACACTCATGAGTCTGGGATTCAGCAGGCATTGGCGGCTATCGAGAATAGTGTAAGAGAACAGCAGCCAATTCCTAAGTGTCTTTTCAAGTTTAAAGATTTTATAGGTGTTATCAATAGCTATCGTCTATTTAATTATCCTAATGTTTTCAGTACCCTTAGAGAATATTATCCTGAAACTCACGATCCAGAAAAGCAAGACTATAATGTTATTACTTCGCTTATTCCTTGCGCTATAAACATACTGGTTATAGTTGGGGTATTTCCAAAAAGTGATAATTTTCATGGGATTAATTTAGCCAAGCCATGCTATCCGTTAGGTTCTTCTAGCAATAAAATTAACTTCGTCAAAGGAATTAAAAATCATGCAGATTATTATCTGTTGCGGCGAGTTTCTAAGATACATAAAGGTGATCTAGGCAATCGAACTTTTTTGGCGGTTAAAGCGGATGGTTCAAAATTACTTTATTTGAATCCCTCACGTCCTGCCCAGGGTATTTTAGCTTCAAAGATAGCTAGATTAGTCAGTACAAAACATTTTTCCTCAGAAAGATTGCTCAATAATGGCTTTGGCGGTTCAAGAGAGCTAGCGGGTTTTATTTCTGCGGCAGAGCCTAGTATTCGGGATGGACGAAAAAGATTTGTTGAAGTGGAAAAGCGAGTTTTTCCTGGTACTGGCATCATCAATGAAGTACAGAATTATGTGGGAGAAAGTGATCCTAATATAGAAAATATTGGTTTTTCTTCAAAAGACTTTCAATATAATTACTTAATAAAAATTGATTTTGATCTCTGTTTTCTGCATCCGACTATCTCAAAGGAAGCCTACGCAAAAAATATATTATTGGGTCGGAATGGAATGTATCATGACCTTCCTCATGTTCAACAAGATAAAAAATATCTTCAGGAAACCTTATATGCCAGATTAAAGCTGAGTCTATTAACAACAGAGATTGTGTTTGCACTGGCACAGAAAGTGTATACAGAGACTAATTTGCATGAAATAACACAGCAATATATTACACGCAGTAAGATTTGCTTAGCATTATTCTTAGAAGATGAACATGCCGAAGCATTTCTAAGCAAAAATCCAGAAATATTGACGCAGTGTTATGCAGAAATTGCAGAGCACATTGAAAAGCATTTTGAAAAGACCGAGCCATTATTAAGCTCATTAAAACAGCAAGCATATAACGTCAGAGTTGAACTTAGCAAAAAGCTTGCGCTTGTTAAAGTGGATTTTAGCGCTCCCCAACTTGTCGATAAACCAAAATTTAAGATTTCTCAAACTGAGATTGAGGCTTTGATTAAAAAAGCTTCAGAGCTCAATAGTAGGGATTTTCCGGAAGCAGGCACTTCTGTTCAAAGATTGGTCGAAAATTTGCAAATTCATATACTTTTTTTTGAACAAGGATGTATCACTATCGATGTTTTCAAAGAACGTTGTAACCAACAGATTAACATTGCGAGGCCCAAATTAGGAAAACACCGGGGATGGAAGAAGCTGTTAGTAGATCTGGCTAAGCTACTTGGGTTACAAAAAATAACGACCAGTAATAGTTTCTTTTTTACAGATTCTTTGAAGAAGGTCATTCAATTAGAAAAGCAGCTTAATAATTTTCCTCAAAGCAATGCGCTACAACTCACCCCCTGAACATAAATATATGAATATGCCTGCTTAGTTTCTAAGTAGAATGTTTTTTATAACTTTCTTACTGACATCGCTATTAGTTTAACTTTCGGGCTAGAAACACTGCGCTGCATAGGTTATTATCCCATCTCTTTAAATCTATTATTTTATGATGGCACATCCATTAAAATATCGACGTGTTTTGCTTAAGCTCAGTGGGGAAGCGCTCCATGGGGAGACGGCACAAATGCTGGATCCAGTAGAGCTTAACCGTATTGTTTCTGACATTGTTGCTGCAGTGGATTTAGGTGTGCAAATAGGTATCGTGATTGGTGGGGGTAATCTTTTCCGTGGCGAAGTCTTAGCTCGTAGCGGTATTGATAGAATTACCGGCGATCAAATGGGTATGTTAGGCACCGTAATCAATGCGTTAGCGCTGCGTGATTCGCTTGAGAAGCACAAAAAAATAGCTAAAATCATGTCAGCGATTCCCATCGGTGGTTTTGCGCCACTTTTTGAACGCTACAAAGCCATACGTTATTTAGAAAAAGGCTATGTGGTTATCTTTGCCGGTGGTACGGGAAACCCCCTGGTGAGTACCGATTCTGCAGCGAGTTTACGGGGTATCGAGATCGGTGCCGAATTATTGCTTAAGGCAACGCATGTTGACGGTGTATACAGCGCTGATCCCAAAAAGGATGCTAAAGCGGTGCTATATTCCCATGTCAGCTATGAAAAAGCCTTAGAACAAGAATTAGGTATCATGGATTTATCGGCATTTTCGCAATGTCGTGATCATGATTTACCCATACTGGTATTTAATATTAAATGCAAAAACGCATTATTAGATATTTTGCAAGGTAGAAGTAAAGGTACACTAGTGAGTAAGAGGAATTAATTATGATAGGAACGATAAAATTAACAACCGAACAAGGGATGCAAAAAGCATTGGAAGCCTTAAAAGTTAACTTAGCCAAGTTACGCACCGGCAGGGCGCATCCGAGTTTATTAGAGCAATTACGCATTCCTCAATATGGCGGTAAAGAAGTGCCTTTGAATCATGTGGCGAGTATTACCGTCGCTGATGCACGAACCTTGTTGGTTACGCCTTGGGAAAAATCGTCTATTCCCACTATCGAAAAAGCCATTATTCAATCTAATTTAGGTTTAAATCCGTTAACCGCAGGCAATGTTATTCGTGTTCCTTTAGCCATGCTAACCGAAGAACGTCGACGCGATATGAGTAAATTGGTCAAACAAGAAGCAGAAGATGCTCGCGTATCCATTCGTAATTATCGTCAAGATGCGAATCACCAGCTTAAAGAAATGATTAAGAAAAAGCTCATTACTGAAGATGAAGAACGTCGCGCTAAAGACATGATACAAAAAATGACTGATCAAAATATCGCTGAAGTAGAAAAGATAGCAAAGACTAAAGAAGAAGAGTTAATGCAAATTTAATTTCGACTTGCTATGTCAACGCTAGACACTACTCATGAACTAAAACGTCCACGCCATATCGCCATTATTATGGATGGCAATGGCCGTTGGGCAAAGCAACGGCATTTACCTCGGGTGCTAGGCCACCAAGAAGGTGTGAAAGCGGTGCGTAAGGTGATTAAACTGTGTGGCGAAATCGGTATTGAAGTGCTTACTTTATTTGCCTTTAGTAGTGAAAACTGGCAGCGCCCTGAACAAGAAGTTAACTATTTAATGACCTTATTTCTGAATACCTTAAAAAACGAAATTGATAAATTAGCTAAGAACAATGTGCAATTAAGAATGGTGGGTAATCTAGAACGGTTTAATCAGCCATTACGTGAATGGATCGACAAATCTCAGGCTTTAACGGCTAAAAATACCGGTCTGCAATTGGTCATTGCGGTCAATTATAGTGGCCAGTGGGATATTGTCCAGGCTGCTCAGAAAATCATCAATCAACTTAAGTCAGGCACATTGGAAAGTGAGATATTAACTCGAGAAATCTTTGCTAATTATTTAAGTTTGGCTGATTTGCCTGGTGTAGATCTGTTGATCCGCACCAGTGGCGAATATCGAATTAGTAATTTTCTACTCTGGCAATTAGCTTATACTGAACTGTATTTTACTGATACTTTGTGGCCTGATTTCGATGAACAAGAATTAAATAAGGCTTTGCATTTTTATGCGCAACGAGAGCGGCGATTTGGATGCACTAGCGAGCAACTCGCGGAAATAAATGCTTAAACTTAGAATTTTAACCGCATTGATTTTGATTCCTTTAGTTATAATTGGAATTTTTTATACCTCGGAATTTTATTTTAAGCTATTTACCGCGGCAATTATGTTACTAGCTGCTTGGGAATGGTCACGTTTGAGTGCTTGGATAGATGTACCTCAGCGATGCTTATATGTAGGCGTGCAAGCGGCGATTTTATTTCTTATTTTACCTTACTTAGACTATGCCGGACTTATAAAAATTGGTTTGATTTTTTGGGGTTTACTAAGCGTTTATTTAATTTGGGCAGGTAGCAAACCTCTATTGCCAATGATTAGTCCTGGGATCACTGCTGGTTTAGGTTGGTTAATCATGAGTTTATGTTGGATGGCGCTACAAAAATTGCAAATGACACCGGTTTATTTAATGTTTATGCTGTTGATTATTTGGTTAGCCGATACCGCAGCGTTTGTCAGTGGTCGTTTATGGGGGCAGCATCTCTTAGCGCCGACTTTGAGCCCCAAAAAAACCTGGGAAGGGTTTATTATTGGTTTATTATTTACTTTTTTTGCAGCGATGCTTATGTTCTATTTTTTCCATGGAATCAAACCCACGCTATGGCAAATGTGTTTATTGGTATTATTGACGGGTTTAGCGGCAGTGGTTGGAGATTTATTTGAAAGTCAACTAAAACGACTACGAGGGTTAAAAGATAGTGGTCAGTTATTACCTGGTCACGGTGGAATTCTGGATCGGATCGATAGCTTATTGGCTGCAGCCCCCGTGTTTACAGGATCTTTATTACTGTTAGGTTTAGTAACATGAAATCGCTAACTATTTTAGGTGCAACCGGATCGATAGGTGTTAGTACTTTGGATGTTATCAATCAGCATCCAACGCGTTTTAATGTGATTGCTTTAACCGCGCACTACAACATTGATTTACTATTTCAACAATGTCTAAGATTTAAGCCTATTTATGCCGTGGTTGGCAGTGAAAATTTATGTGAAAACCTGCAGCAACGTTTGCGCGCGGAATCTGTAAAAACCCAAGTATTATTCGGTAGGGATGCTTTAGCTTTTGTTGCCAGTCTCGATGAAGTGGATACAGTAATGGCCGCTATTGTTGGCGCCGCAGGCTTATTACCGACCTTAGCCGCTATTAAAGCCAAAAAACAAATATTGCTGGCGAATAAAGAAGCCTTAGTCATGGCAGGCTCTTTGTTCATAGAAGAAGCACAACGCGTGCAAACGACATTGGTGCCTGTAGATAGTGAACATAATGCTATCTTTCAGTGTTTACATGGACAAGTTGCACCCGGTAGCGCCTGTAAAAATCTGGCGAAAATTATTTTAACCGCATCGGGCGGCGCTTTACGACATAAACCCTTAGAGCAATTGTCAGCGACGACACCCGCACAGGCTTGTCAACATCCGAATTGGCGTATGGGACGCAAAATTAGCGTTG
The DNA here is from genome assembly GCA_947475085.1 of Coxiellaceae bacterium. GTDB lineage: Bacteria > Pseudomonadota > Gammaproteobacteria > Diplorickettsiales > Diplorickettsiaceae > Aquirickettsiella. The sequence continues at coordinate 8,779 of CANJLU010000013.1, read as the reverse complement.
ATTCGGCGACGCTCATGAATAAGGGTTTTGAAGTCATAGAGGCCTATTTTTTGTTTGGCCTTACACTCGAGCAAATTGAAGTGGTGTTACATCCGCAGAGTATCGTACATTCATTCGTAGAATATTTAGATGGATCCCTGTTAGCGCAATTAGGCAGCCCCGATATGCGTCTTTCTATCTCTTATGCCTTGGCCTTTCCAGAAAGAATTACCAACTCAGTCACTTCATTAGATTTATTAAAAGTCGCACGCTTGGATTTTTTAGCGATTGATGAAAAGCGCTACCCCTGTTTAAACCTAGCTTATCAAGCACTACGCATCGGTGGGACAGCGACAACAATACTGAATGCTGCGAATGAAATTGCGGTACAAGCGTTTTTAGACGGTAAAATCTATTTTACTGATATTGCCAAGCTTAATCAGGATGTGCTGGAAAAAATTCATTCACGACCCGTTACTAATCTAGGTATTATATTGGAGGATGATAATTTAGCGCGTGAGATTGCTAAAGAGATGATTTTAAAGCATTATAGCGCTTCAGAAGCGAAAATGATGCGAAAAGCGTCCATCATCCATTAAGAATGTGTCATAAAGGCACACCGTTTAGTTTTCGTTAAAATTATTTTTATATACTCACAGCAATGGGATTGGCAAGACGCTGCGATAATGAAGCAACCAGAATGTATTTTCATACATGAGAATTGCAAATTGAGCAGCAACACCGCTAGAAATTCCAGTGCGAAGCGTATTTTTTTGGCTAAAAAATAACGACTATGTTACGACATTTATTGAGAACTTTTTTAGTAGGATCGTTATCGATCATTTTTTTCTTTGCTTTGCCTGCGCAAGCTTTTACCGTCAATCGCATAGAGATCGATGGTCTCCAAGGCATTAGTCGTGATACGGTGCTCAGTTATTTGCCCGTTAGCACCGGCCAATCTTTTCAATCCTATCAATCATCTGCTGTCATCAATGCACTGTATGCGACCGGATTCTTTAGTGATGTCACATTAGAAGAGCAAGCTAATGCCTTGATTATAAAAGTGGTGGAAAGACCGACCATTAGCGAAGTCGACATCACCGGTAATAAAGAAATTCCTAAAGATAAATTAAAGCAAATCTTAAAAAAAATTGGCTTAGTTCGTGGTCGCTTATTTGACAAAGCTACTTTAGATCGTTTCGTTTCACAGTTGCGTACGCAGTATGACAATATGGGTAAATATTCAGCACGCGTAACACCTATTATTACGCCGTTGCCTAATAACCGAGTATCAGTACATATTGCTATTTCTGAAGGTCTTACCGTAGAAATTTCTGATATTTCCATAATTGGTAATCATGTTTTTAGTGAAAGAAAATTGCGTGCTGCCTTACCCTTGGGCACGCATCACTTTTGGTCTTTTTTCACCAATGCTGATCAATATAGCCAAGATCGATTATCCGCTACGCTAGACGCATTACAATCTTATTACATGGATCGGGGTTATCTTAAATTTAAAATAGATTCTACGCAGGCTACGCTAACGCCTGATAGGAAACATGTTTATCTTATTATCCATGTCACTGAAGGGCCACTATACAAGCTCAGTGGTTATCAGTTCACCGGAACTGCTATCGTCTCGCAAACAAAATTACATAAACTATTAGTGCCTTTACAAAGTGGCCAGATATTTTCGCGTGAAAAAATTGTAGCGGCAGAGCAGGGTATCAAAAAATCACTAGGTGATTTTGGTTATATTTTTGCGACCGTTAATACCGTACCCCAAGTTGATGAAGAAAATAAAACCGTTTTTTTAACCTTCTATGTTGATCCGGGTAATCGAGTCTATGTACGACATATCAATATATCCGGCAATCTAAAAACGCAGGATCTGGTATTTCGGCGTTTGTTGCGCCAACAAGAAGCCAGTGTGATTTCAGAATCGGATATGAAGGCATCTATAAGACAGCTTAATCTCAGTGGTTTTCTGGAAGGACAGCCACAGTTAACACCGGTTCCCATTGCTGGATATACCGATCAGGTGGATCTCGATGTCAATATAAATGAAGCGCATGCCGCACAAGCTTTATTTAGTTTAGGTTATGGTACCAACGGACCGGTAGTCGGAGCCTCTTTAAATCAAAATAATGTTTTCGGAACCGGGAATCAATTAGCTTTAAATTTCAATAATACGCGCGCGGCAACGGTTTATAGTATTAGTTATAATAATCCTTATTACACCTTGGATGGCATACAACGCGGATATGATCTGTTCTATCAGCGATCTACGCCCGGTGATCTGAATACCACGACCTATAATACGAATACCTATGGTGGTGATCTGCATTATGTTATTCCTTTTGATGAACGTGGGGATAGCTTACTGCTACAAGGTGGCTTACAAAAATTACAACTTAATTTGCCACCTACTAATCAACAATCGCTGGAAGTGCAAAAATTTGTTGCGCAACACGGTGTACAATTTAATCAATTTTTATTTACACTGGGCTGGTCACGAAATAGCTTAGACCGGTTGGTATTTCCCACCAATGGAATTTATCAAAGTGCCAACGTACAACTTGCCTTGCCGGTCGGCGGTCAACCTTTATACTATTATAAAACAAATTACTCCGGAACAGGTTATTTGCCTTTCAAGCATAATTTTATTCTGGAAAGTCGTCTAAGCTTAGGTTACGGTAATGGTTTTGCTTCGACGTCTGGATTGCCTTTTTTCACCAATTATTATGCAGGCGGTATCGGTACCGATGGTCAAGTAAGAGGCTATGAGATCAGTTCTTTAGGGCCTAGAGATACCAACGGTTATCCTCTGGGAGGTAATGTGATGACGGTCGGTAGCCTAGCTTTAATTGTGCCTAATCCGGTGTCTGATAAATTAAGAACCAGTATTTTTGTCGATGCGGGTAATACTTATTCGACTCAAGGTGTTACTCATCCGCCTAATGTTATTAGGGGCGGCACTGCCTCAGGGCCCCTCCGTTATTCCGCTGGAATAGATGTGGATTGGCGAGTTCCAGTTTTTAATGTAACATTAAGCTTTAGCATAGCGAAGGCCATGAATCCTCAACCAGGCGATCAAACCCAAGTCTTCCAGTTCAATATTGGAACAGGTTTTTAATTTTAGCTTATTTAAGGAGCTGATAATGAACAAAGTTTGCTTAGTATCTATCATCACATTAATGACAGGTCTGCTGACCGTGTCGGCTCAAGCAGAAGAAGTAAAATTAGCTGTCGTGGATATGCAAGTGGTATTACAAAAGGCTCCACAGATTGCCAAAATTAATGAAGCATTAACCCGCCAATTTAAAGGTCGACAAGATAGTATCGTTAAAGAGCAAAACGCATTACGCAAAGAAGCAGAGAATTTACAAAAAAATGCGGCAGTCATGAATGCGGCGGATCGAAGCGCTTTAGAGAATAAGCTCATGACCGATGAGAACAAGGTTAAGTCGATGGTTGCTTCTTTTCAAAGTGATTTATCTAAACAACAAAGTGAATCATTACACGGTTTTAGTCAGCAACTAGACGGCGTGGTTAGTAAAGTAGCGGCACAATCCGGTTATGATTTGGTCATTCAAAAAGGTAGCACTTTATATGCTAAAAATAATCTTGATATTACACAGCAAATTTTAGATGCGCTAAAAAGAGCTTAGTACTCTTCGCACTTGAATTTTTGTCTGTGCATAGTGCAAATGAATGGATTGTCGCACCACTACGGTGCTCGCAATGACTAGTGATATTTCATGTCGGCAATCGATTAATATTTTACGCATTCGCAATAACTAAAAATGCTTGATTATCTGCTGAAACAAAAAATAGAGTAAAATATGCAGCGTCGACATACATTACAAGAAATTGCTCGTTTGATCGGTGCTGATCTGAAAGGCGATCCGAATTGTTTGATCAGCGGCATTATGGCGTTGCAAAGCGCAAAGGCAGGGCAAATTTCTTTTTTAGATAATAAACGTTATCTAAAATATCTTGCAGCTACACAAGCCTCCGCGGTTATTCTAAATGCAGAAAGTTTAAAACATGCTCCGAATAATGCCTTAGTCGTTGCTGATCCTTATCTTGCATTTGCTAAGGTCGCTAAATTATTTGAACGATTGCCGCAAGTCATACGCGAAATTCATACAACGGCTGTCATAGCTAAAGATTGTCATATTCACCCTAGTGTGAGTATTGCCCCATACGTTGTAATAGGCGCTAACACGCGTTTAGATGAAGGCGTAGTGATAGGTGCAGCTTGTGTGATAGGCGAAAATGTTGTTATTGGTGCCAATACACGTTTAGCATCGCATGTGAGTGTGTGTGCAGATACGCAAATAGGCGAGCGTGTGATTATTCACAATGGTAGCGTTATTGGTAGTGATGGTTTTGGTTTAGCCAAAGAAAATAATAAATGGGTTAAGATTCCTCAATTAGGAAAAGTGCAAATAGGTCAAGACGTCGAAATCGGAGCTAATGTCAGTATTGATCGTGGCGCGCTAGGCGATACGATCATCGGTGATGGTGTGAAATTAGATAACCAAATACAGGTAGGCCATAACGTTACGATAGGCGAAAATACGGCTATTGCAGGATGCACAGGCATTGCTGGAAGTACGCATATTGGTAAAAACTGCATGATAGGTGGTGGAGTTTGTATCAATGGACATATAGAAATTGTGGACAATGTCTATATTACTGGCATGTCGAGTGTCGTACATTCTATCCGACATCCAGGAATTTATTCTTCTACACATACGACGCAACCGGTGCGTGAATGGCAAAAAAATAGTGTGAGATTTCGTCAGTTGGATCAATTAGCTAAAAGATTGCGAAAAACTGAAGCATTGGTTAATAATATATCAATCGATAATGATTAAGTCATTACGGGTAAAAATTAATGCGTCATGGCGAGGTCGAAAGGCCGTGGCCATCCATGGATTGCCGCGCGCTACGCGCTCGCAATGACGATTAATATTTTATGCGTCGTAAAGACGAAAAGTGAATGATTAAAAAGATCAGAATAAAGAATGTATAAATCAATTAATAGAAAAAATAGTAAACTTAGGTAAGAACTATGAGCGACGTTATGGATATCCAAGAAATACTATCTTATTTACCGCAGCGTTACCCTATTTTAATGATCGACAAAGTCATTTCAATAGAGCCGGGAAAATCGATAGTGGCTATAAAGAATGTAACCGTTAATGAACCTTATTTTTTGGGTCATTTTCCCGGTAATCCTATTATGCCAGGCGTACTTATTTTAGAAACGATGGCGCAGGCGACAGGCATACTCGCTTTACATGCTAATAGAGAAAATAAAGAAGGTTTTTTATATCTTTTTGCCGGTATTGATGATGCACGTTTTAAACGGCCAGTGGTGCCCGGCGATCAGTTATTAATTGAAGCTGAGGTCATAAAGGTAAAAGGTAATATTTGGAAATGTAAAGTCACTGCAAAAGTGGACAACGAATTGGCTTGTGAAGCAACACTCATGGGTGCTGGGAGAAAATGCTAACATGATACATGCGCTGGCAATTGTTGACCCCGCGGCTAAGTTAAGCCCTAATGTGAGTGTAGGACCTTGGAGTATTATTGGACCTGACGTAGAGGTAGGTCCTAATACTATTATTGGACCCCATGTTGTATTGAAAGGTCCCACGCGTTTGGGCGCACATAACAAAATTTATTCTTTTTCATCCATCGGTGATGATCCGCAGGATAAAAAATATCAAGGAGAAAAAACCCACTTAGAGATAGGTGATCATAATGTTATTCGCGAGTATTGCACGATTAATCGCGGTACCGCACAAGATAAAAGCTTAACTAAAATTGGTCACCATAATCTTTTCATGGTTGGTTCTCACATTGCACATGATTGTGTGATAGGCGATCATGCTATTTTTGTTAATAATGTGGCTTTGGCTGGTCATGTGACCATCGGAGATTACGCTATCTTAGGTGCTTATAGTGCCGTGCATCAGTTTTGTCATATTGGCGATCATAGTTTTATTGCCGCTTCAAGTATGGTAAGGCAAAATGTATTACCCTATATTTTGGTTGAAGGCGGACATGAAGCTCGTGCTTGTGGTCTTAACAAAGAAGGTCTAAGAAGAAGTGGTTTCACCGACGAAGCGATTAGTATTTTACGCTGTGCGTATAAATTAATTTTCCGGAAAAATTTAACCGTTGAACAAGCCTTAGAAGAACTAAAGCCTTTGGAGTTCAATTCTCCTCAGGTGAGACTCATGGCAGAAGCACTTAAAAATTCTGAACGTGGCATCATTCGTTAAACTACCACTTCGCATTGGCATCGTGGTCGGCGAGGCCTCAGGCGACTTGCTGGCTGCGGATCTTTGCAAAGAATTAAAACGCCGACAAATCCCATTTATTGTTGTTGGAATTACCGGCCCAGAACTTCAGCAACAAGGCGCGTATTCTTTATTACCCATGGAACGCTTGTCTGTCATGGGTTTAGGTGAAATCCTGAAACAGTTGCCACAGCTACTGCGTTGTCGGCGGGAAGTTACTGAATATTTTATTTCAAATCCTCCGGACGTGTTTATTGGCGTTGATGCGCCCGAATTTAATCTAGATTTAGAAAAAAAATTAAAAAAGCATGGCATACGCACGATACATTATGTGAGTCCTAGCGTTTGGGCATGGCGTCGCTGGCGCTTAAAAAAAATTGCAAAAGCGGTCGACCTAATGTTATGCCTATTTCCCTTTGAAAAACGTTTTTATGAAGAACATAAAATTCCCGTGCAATTTGTTGGTCATCCTAGTGCCGACGAAATTCCATTCGCTGTCGATAGCTTAGCAGCGCGTAAAGACTTAGGTTTGCCCGAATCTGCATCCATTGTTGCTATACTGCCCGGCAGTCGACGCAATGAAATTAATTACTTAGGTGAATTATTTCTTCAAACAGCGTTGCGTTGTTATCAACAAGACCCCAAGCTAATTTTTGTCGTTGCCATGCTAAATCAAGCAAGGGAGCAGCAATTTCTTCAACTAGCTCATCAAATTACACCTGATCTTCCTTTGCAGGTGATACGCGGGAAATCTCGCCAAGTCATGGCAGCGTCTAATGTAGTATTGTTGGCTTCTGGAACCGCTACCTTAGAAGCGATGCTACTAAAAAAACCAATGGTGGTTGCTTATAGGATGAGTAAACTATCTTATTGGATGGCAAAACTTTTAATTAAAGTTGATTATATTGCTTTACCTAATTTATTAGCTAAGAAGTTATTGGTTCCGGAATTTATTCAAGAAAAAGCTAACGTTGATAGTTTGTCGCAAGCACTCTTTTATTATTTGAACAATCCAGATATTGTGAGTAAACTAGAAAAAGAATTTTTAGTACTCCATCAACAACTAAGTTGTCACGCAAGTAAGCAAGCAGTGGATGCGGTATTGAAAATTTTAAACACACACTCGATTTAAAATACTCTGTACTTGGATTTTTGTCTGTGTTGCCGCTCAATTCGCAATCCTCATGTATCTTTGTTATACATAGATTACTGCACGAGCACGGCACTTGCCAAAAACTCAATTACTGTGAGTAAAATTTTTTCTCGATGTGATTTAATTTTTTAATTCCATAAGTTCTGTTCTCATGGAAAAGCATTCAAGTGCGAAGAGTATAGCCGGTGTTGATGAAGCAGGGCGAGGCCCTTTGGCAGGTCCGGTGTTTGCAGCAGCGGTTATCTTGGATAGCAGAAAATCAATTGCAGGTTTAGCCGACTCTAAACAATTAACCGCAAAAAAGCGCGAATATCTCGCGGAAAAAATTCAAGAAAAAGCCAAGGCCTGGGCGATAGGTCGTGCTGAAGTGGAAGAAATCGATCGCTTAAATATTTTTCATGCAAGTTTACTCGCTATGCAACGTGCAGTTCTTACTTTAGCGTTGATTCCGAGCTTAGTGTTAGTGGATGGTAAACATTGTCCTAAGTTAGACTACTCGACCAAAGCCATCATTAAAGGCGATGAGAAAGTTGCGGTCATTAGTGCCGCCTCTATATTAGCCAAAGTACATCGTGATGCCAGCATGGTCTTGCTAGATGTAGAATATCCTGGCTATGGTTTAGCACAACATAAAGGTTATGGCACGCAGCAACATTTACTCGCTTTAAAAAAATTAGGCCCTAGTCCAATTCATCGCCGTTCTTTTGCTCCTGTTAGACAAGCAACTCTCATCATTGCGAATGTGTAGCAAACCCGTTATTGCGCGCGTGTGTAGTATTCCTTGTCTCGCGTGCACCGTTGCAAACTCTCGTCATTGCAAGCATCTTACGTGCGCGACAATCTAGACATACGCACACCATGCCTTTCTATAATTGTTTAACTCAATTTGCAAAACGTCGGATAATGTTTTGTAAACTGCTTGATTTTATAAATAGTAAAATTAGCATTAATAATGGTTAATTTTTTTACTAAATAATGGTATAATAGGCTTGTTCTACAGTATAAAAGCAAATAAATTTCTTTAGACACGAAACTTATTTCAAGTTACTTAGTTTTTTCTAACAAAACAGTTAAAAAATTTTTTAACGCTTGACAGAAAAAATGTATGTGGTAGAATTCGCGAGCTCTTGAGTTTTTGGCTTGAGGGTGTAGGAAGAGAGTTAGTTGAGGAGCTGGTGGAAGAGCTAGTAATTAACTAAAGAGATCTAAAGAAGTTCATTAACAAAGTAGATGCAGTAAGCAAAGTGTGTGGGCGCTTGGCAAGAGCCGATATGAGGGCTATTAAAAGCAATTTTGATAGTTATAAGTATTAGCAAACCGAGCGCTG
>CANJLU010000012.1 GCA_947475085.1 Coxiellaceae bacterium | reverse complement strand
GCTGCCCTTCATGCCAGCTGAATGGAGGCCTAAATTAAAAAATTTAGGTCGGGGGATTAAACCGGATGCGTATGCGATTCAAGCCAATCCACGATCGCGTAGCGCTGTGTTACGAATTGCGGAGAAAATATCATGAATATGGCAGCACGAGCTTTAACACAAAGTTCTTTGACATGGGAGCGAGGGCAAAGTTGGGTTATTTCCTTAAAGATGTTAGGACTCTTTTTACTAACACTGGCGGTATTGTCTTCAGCGCTTTCAGTTATCTATATAAAAACCGTACAACGTAATTTATATAGTCAATTACAAAGCAGTCAGCAAGATTACGAAAATTTAAAAACAGAATGGAGCCAACTCCTACTCGAAGAAAATACCTGGGTGGCGCCAGTGAGAATACAAACCTTAGCGCAACAAGAATTAGGCATGCGAATTCCTGAAATGAAAAACACGGTTTTATTAACTAAGTCAGCTTAGAAATGCTATGGGATCTTTTTTTAATCGGTGTTGCTGATTGATTTTATTCAAAAAAAACAAACGCACTCCTATTGCTTCGACATATCAGTGGCGTTTAATGATAGTGGTTTTTATACTACTAATCATCGCTTTAGCTTTAATTGGAAGACTCATCAATTTAACGGTCATTAACCGTCAGTTCTTGCGCAATCAAGGAAATGCAAGAACCGTGCGTACTCTAAATATTCCGGCGCATCGCGGTATGATTTTGGATCGCCATGGCGAGCCCCTAGCCATTAGTACACCGGTAGATGCTGTTTGGATTGATCCCGCTTACTTTAAGCCTAATCGACAACAACTGGCTTTGTTAAGTCATTTTTTACAAATAACCCCGAAAACTATTCGCGAAGTATGGTTACATGGTCAATTTAAAGAATTTGTTTATTTAAAACGTGGTTTAAATCCGAGTTTAGCGAAACAAATTAAAGATCTAAAAATACCGGGCGTATTTTTACAAAATGAATATCATCGTTATTATCCAGAAGGTCCAGTAATGGCGCATGTGGTTGGGTTAACCAATGTGGATGATAAAGGGCAAGAAGGTTTAGAGTTGGCGTATAATAATTGGTTAGAAGGACAATCTGGTTTAAAGAAAGTAATTAAAGATCGATTAGGGCATGTTGTAGCGGATATCCGATCGATACGTCAGCCAAGACCCGGACATGACTTACAATTAAGCATCGACAAACGCATTCAATATGTTGCTTTTAGAGAACTGAAGAGCGGCATCGAGCGCTATCAAGCGGACTCAGGATCGGTCGTTGTACTTGATGTGATCACCGGCGAAATTTTGGCGATAGCAAATTGGCCTTCTTATAATCCTAATGATCGATTAACGGCGCAGGATGGACGTACGCGTAACCGTGCATTAACCGATTTATTTGAACCGGGTTCTACCATCAAAAGCTTCAGTATGGCGAGTGTGTTGGCCAGTGAACGCTATACTCCCAGCAGTGAAATCAATACATCGCCCGGTTGGATGATTGTTGCGGGTAAGCGAATTATGGATGAACGTAATAATGGTGTTATGGATTTGACCAAGATATTACAGATTTCTAGCAACATGGGCATGTCAAAACTTATCCTTTCCTTACCAGCAGAAAATTTATGGAATACTTTAAATCAAGTTGGTTTTGGTCAAATTACACAAAGTGGTTTTCCGGGAGAACGCACCGGTAGTTTACCCAATTTTAAAGTATGGAATCCTTTTGTACTCGCGACATTATCGTTTGGTTATGGAATTTCCGTCACTGCTTTACAATTGGCGCAAGCTTATGCCGTGTTAGCGCATGGAGGTATCAAAATTCCGGTTACTTTTCTTAAAGCACAAGATGAAAAGCCACTAGGGCAGCGTGTGATGGATAAGACTATCAGTAGGGAAGTTTTAGACATGTTAGAGTCCGTATTGACTAAAGGTGGAACAGCGCCCTTAGCGCGAGTTCCGGGCTATAGAGTTACAGGAAAAACTGGTACGGTGCGTATAGTCGGCGCGCATGGATATGAAAAACATCGCTATAATAGTATTTTTATTGGTATTGCTCCTGCGAGTCATCCACGTCTCGTTGTAGCGGTGGTTTTGCATGATCCAAAAGGTCGCTTGTATTATGGTGGTTATACGGCGGGACCGATTTTTTCTCATGTCATGAATAATGCTTTACACTTACTCAATATTCCACCCGATGATTTAACCAGTCTTAATCAACCGCTGCCGAAAGTCATGTTACCTTCACAAGGAATGCAGGATTAGGATGTGATTATATAAAATGAATTTTGTAATTTATTAAATAGCTGTATTGGGTATAGGTATAAGGAAATACTATGCACAAGAAGATCGACAATTTTAAGCTCATATTTTGTCCTGTCTTAATTTTATTTATATTTTTCATACCTAATCTACAAGCACGCGAACCATTACCGCCGCGATTTTCAGCGAATGCTTATACCGGAGTGTATACCGTAGGACTAGCCGATTTGATGGTTTCTTTGGATGGCGATAACCAACATAATCTCTATGTGGATCCGCAAGGCGCATATGGCACTGATCAACAATGGTATGGGGATCTCGGCTTAGGTTATCGCTGGATTAAAAATGATGCGGCAATACTAGGTGCGTATTTATTTGCTGGACATAGCCGTGTAGAAAATAGCAGCGGTTTTTGGATAGTCAGTCCAGGTGTGGAAGCCTTAGGCCGTCGCTGGGATGCGCGGATTAATGCCTATATTCCGGTAGCAGGACGTAGTAATGAGATAGGGTTAGAAGAATTTAATATCGTGAATACTCCGGTTTTTACTGGACATACTGCAACAATAAATAGTGCGTTTATTAATGAAAATGCCATCCAACAAATTGGCAATGGTGCCGATGCCAGAGTAGGGTATCAATTTTTTCATCAAGTTCCGTTAAAAGGTTATATAGGGACGTATTTTTTTGGCATTGCTAATACCAATAATATATTGGGTGGTGCGGCAGGTTTGGAATATTGGTTTGATGATAATATCCGCGTGTTTGCGAATTATAGTTATGATAATTATCAACATAGTAATGTGGTCGGCGGTTTAGGTATTAGTTTTGGTGGTGTGAGAAAACATTGGGCAGATCCAAGTTTATCCGAGCGTTTAACCGATCCAGTCGATCGCTATTTAGCAAATTTAGGACATGGTTCGGGTATTCCAAGTAAAACGCTTTTATATGGAATGGGTCGTGGCAGTAGTTCACAACTCATAAGCAGCGACATCGCTTTCTTTAGTCAAACCGGAACACCGAATGCGGGTGGAGCAGGATTAACCTTAGCTAATTGTACATTTGAAAATCCTTGTGGACCGACGGATTTCAGTCAAACCGGTGTTAACACCTTAAACGCTTTATTATCTAACACCATGCTGTATTTTAATGGTGGAACTTACCCAGCCAGTAATGGGTTCAATCCAATAACTTTAAATAATGGCCAAGGAGTATTTTCCAGAATGGCGGATTATAGTGTCGCTGCCAATGGTATGGGACGTTCTACCTTTAACGGTGGATTTAACCTTAGTGGAAATAATCAGTTAGAAGGGGTTATTTTAAATAATACAGGGTTAGCGTTTGGTGTTACTAGCACGGGTGGCTCGAATATACTAATAAATAATAGCCAAATTGGAAGTGCGGGTAATCCGTATATTTCTGGATTATCATTATTTAACAGTTCTGCGACACTAACAAATAGTGTTATTTTTTCGAATCTTTCTGGTATACAAGTTACACAAAATGCTTCATTAAACATACAGTCAAGTGAAGTTAATGTGAGTGGTGTAGGTAATAAGACAGGTATCTCGTTAACTAGCAATGGCACAACGACAATTGTAGATAGTCAGATTAATGTTTTGCAAGCAACCGGCGGTGTCGCGATTGGCATTTTTGGAAGTGGAACTTCCACGTCGGAAATTAATGACAGCACTATAACTGTGCAGAATGCAAGTGCAACGGCAATAGGCTTAGAAACAACTGGATCAGCGCAAATACAGATGAATGCAGGTAGTTTATTGATAACAGGTGACGCTACTTCCCTGCTTACGGAAGGCTCAAATATTTCACTCAATTTGGTTAGTTGTATGCTGAATGGCAGCCCAGGTTGTTGAGCTGTCTAAAAATATTATTTAAGCTAAAATGATTACTTAACATTTAAAGGAATACACGATGCATCAGGATATGCAGTTTAAGTTTTTCATATTCTTTGTTTTATTTTTTGGATTTATTTTTTTTATCCCGAGCATCCAAGCCCGCGAGCCTTTAGCACCGCGTTTTTCTACCGCAGCGTATACTGGTGTGTATACCGTAGGCCAGGCAGATTTAATGGTTTCTTTGGATGGAGACAGTCAACATAATCTCTATGTCGATCCACAAGGCGCGTATGGCAGTGATCAACAATGGTACGGTGATCTGGGTTTAGGTTATCGTTGGATTAAGAATGACGCCGCGATATTAGGCGGCTATTTATTTGCCGGTCATTCACGCGTAGAAAATACTAGTGGTTTTTGGATAGTAAATCCAGGCATAGAAGCCTTAGGTAGTCGCTGGGATGCGCGAATTAATGCCTATATTCCGGTAGCAGGACGTAGTAACGAAATAGGAAATGTTGATTTTAATATCGTTAGCGAACCATTTTTTACCGGCCATACCGAAGTAATCAATAGTGAATTTAATGTAGCGAATGCAATCCAGCAGATAGGTAATGGGGCAGATGCCAGAGTAGGCTATCAATTTTTTCACCAAGTTCCGTTAAAAGGCTATGTAGGGACGTATTTTTTTGCGATTCCAAATACCAATAACATTTTGGGTGGCGCGGCAGGTTTGGAATATTGGTTTGATGATAATATCCGCGTATTTGCGAATTATAGTTATGATAATTACCAGCGTAGTAATGTGGTTGGTGGTTTAGGGATAAGTTTTGGCGGTGTGAGAAAACACTGGGCAGATCCGAGCTTATCCGAACGTTTAACCGATCCGGTCGATCGTTACTTAGCCAACTTAGGTCATGGCTCGGGTATTCCAAGTAAAACCTTATTATATGGCATGGGCAGTGGCAGTAGTACACAGCTGATCAGTAATAGCATTGCTTTCTTCAGTCAAACGGGTATGCCTAATGATGGTGGAGTAACGTTAACTCCAGCTGACTGTACCTTTGAGGCACCTTGTGGACCCACCGTTTTTAGTTCATTGGGTGTCGATACCTTAAATAACTTTTTACCGAATACTATGTTTTATTTTAATGGGGGTACTTATCCAGCAAGTAACGGTTCATTGGGCCCTATTGAGTTGAATAATGGTCAAAGCGTATTCTCCAGAACTGCGGATTATAGTGCGCCGGCTACTGGGGCTGCACGTTCTACATTTAATGGGGCATTTTTATTGTTGGGTAATAACCAATTGGATGGTGTAATTTTGAATAATAGTAGAGGATTCAATGAGGGCATTACCAGTAATGCGGGTCCTATAGTGATTACTAACACTGATGTGGGTAGTGCAAGTAATCGTTTTAATGTGGGAATAAGTTTAAATAATACCGCCGAGGCAACACTCAACAATGTCTTTGTTTTTGGTGTGGCAACAGGTATTAGCGTAACGAATGGTTCATTAAGCTTGGAATCTACTCAAGTAAATTCAATTAATCCTAGTACAGCAGGCGCGCAAGGAATAGCTTTGAATAACTCTAATCTAGACATGAATCTTAGTACAGTTTTTGCAAGTACTAGCGGTATGATTAATACTAATCCTGATCAAGGAATAGTTGCAGCTAATATGTCTACGGCAACCATAAATAATAGCACTATCACGGTGGGTAATGGCATAGATAATGGAGGAACTCAACGAGGAATTGATACGAGTGTGGGTGGAGCAAATAGTAGCGTAACAATGAATCTTGGTTCTATAACGGTAGCGAATAGTACGGGTAATACATCTGCTGCGCGTTTGACTTTTGGTCCTAATATTTCACTTGACCTGGTGAGTTGTACACGGAACGGAGCTCCGGTTCCCTGTTAGTACCTATGAGTACTTCGAAGATAATTGATTCTGCAATTAATAAAGGAATAAACGATGGATCGAAATATGCAATTATTTAAGCCCATAGTTTTTCTTTTCATATTTATTTCGTTTGTATTTTTTATATCGAGCCTGGAAGCGCGTGAGCCGTTACCGCCGCGATTTTCAGCGAATGCTTATACCGGAGTGTATACCGTAGGACTAGCCGATTTGATGGTTTCTTTGGATGGAGACAGTCAACATAATCTCTATGTGGATCCGCAAGGCGCGTATGGTAGTGATCAACAATGGTACGGTGATCTCGGCTTAGGTTATCGTTGGATTAAGAATGACGCCGCGATATTAGGCGGCTATTTATTTGCCGGACATAGCCGTGTCGAAAATAGCAGTGGTTTTTGGATAGTAAATCCAGGCATAGAAGCCTTAGGTAGTCGCTGGGATGCGCGGATTAATGCGTATATTCCGGTAGCCGGGCGGAGTAATGAATTAGGCATAAAAGAATTTAATATAGTGAATACACCTGTTTTTACGGGTCATACGGAAGTCATTAATAGTGTGTTTAACGATGCGAATGCGATTCAACAAGTCGGAAATGGCGCCGATGCCAGAATAGGCTATCAATTTTTTCACCAAGTTCCATTAAAAGGTTATATAGGCGCGTATTTCTTTGCGCTTCCAAATATCAATAATATAACCGGCGGTGCAGCAGGCTTAGAATATTGGTTTGATGATAACATCCGTGTATTTGCGAATTATAGTTATGATAATTATCAACATAGTAATGTAGTCGGCGGTTTAGGGATAAGTTTTGGTGGTGTGAGAAAACATTGGGCGGATCCGAGTTTATCCGAGCGCTTAACCGATCCAGTGGATCGTTACTTAGCAAATTTAGGACATGGTTCGGGAATACCAAGTAAAACTTTATTATATGGCGTGGGCAGTGGCAGTAGTTCGCAGCTGATCAGTAATAGCATTGCTTTCTTCAGTCCAAATGGTACGCCTAATAATGGAGGGGCAGCATTAACCTTAGCTAATTGTACGTTTGAAGATCCTTGCGGCCCCACAGATTTCAGTCAAACCGGTGTGAACACATTAAATACCTTATTGCCAAATACCGATTTTTATTTTAATGGTGGGGCATATCTGGCAAATAATGTAGGAATCGCTCTTACCCTAAATAATGGTCAAAATGTTTATTCTAGAACAACCGATTACTCGGCACTTGCGACGGGTTCAACACGATCTACGTTTGATGGAGCATTTATTTTAAATGGAAATAATGAGTTGAATGGAGTTATTTTAAATAATGCAGGTGTAGCTCCAACGACCCCAGGTATTAGCAGCGGTGTCGGAGCTAGTAATTTATTAATTAATAATAGCCAAATCGGTAGTGCTTCTGCGCCTTATAATTCAGGTATTAACATTAATTCAGGATCTGCAACTATCGAAAATTCAAATGTTTTTGGTATTATTTTAGGAGTAGGGGCTCAGAACAGTGTATTGACTGTCGAATCGAGTCAAATAACTAGCCAAGGTATGGATACAATAGGTTTAGGAATCGCGAATGCCCAGGCACAAATTAATAATAGTCAAATAAATGCTTTTGGAACAACTGGAAGCGCCAGTATTGTAGGCGTTAATGCTGCTGGAAATAGTGTCGTTAATCTTCAAGATAGCGGAGTTACTGTACAATATACGAGTGCTCCTCCCGCCGGTTCGATCGGCTTAAGAACACAGGGCGCTACTCCACAGATTCAAATGACAGGAGGTAATTTGGTTGTATCAGGTAATGGCTCTTCAACGTTAACTACAGGATCTAATATTAATCTGATTGATGTTGATACCTCGTTGAGTTCTTAAGAAGCTTTTTAAGCTTAGAGAAATTATTGTACGATTAAAATTAAAAGGATAAGGGATGCGATTTGCAATTATTTAAGCCCATAGTTTTTCTTTTTGCATCTATATTCGTTATTTTTTTTATATCGAGCCTAGAAGCGCGAGAACCCTTACCGCCGCGGTTTTCTGCGAATGCCTATACCGGAGTATATACCGTAGGACTAGCCGATTTAATGGTTTCTTTGGATGGAGACAGTCAACATAACCTCTATGCCGATCCGCAAGGCGCGTATGGCAGTGATCAGCAATGGGTTGGTGATCTCGGTCTAGGTTATCGTTGGATTAAGAATGATGCCGCAATATTAGGTTGGTATTTATTTGCTGGGCATACGCGCGTAGAAAATAGCAGTGGTTTTTGGATAGTCAGTCCAGGTATCGAAGCCTTAGGTCGTTGCTGGGATGCACGGATTAATGCCTATATTCCGGTGGCAGGGCGGAGTAATGAATTAGGCATAGAAGAATTTAATATCATGAATACCACTGTTTTTAGTGGACATACTGCAACACTCAATACAGTGTTTACTAATGAAAATGTTATCCAACAAATCGGCAATGGTGCGGATGCTAGAGTGGGCTATCAGTTTTTTCACCAAGTACCCTTAAAAGGCTATGTAGGTGCGTATTTTTTTACAATCCCAAATACCAATAATATAACCGGAGGTGCGGCAGGTTTGGAGTATTGGTTTGACGATAATATCCGCGTGTTTTCGAATTATAGTTATGATAATTACCAACATAGTAATCTAGTCGGTGGTTTAGGTATTAGTTTTGGTGGTGTGAGAAAACATTGGGCAGATCCAAGTTTATCCGAACGTTTAACCGATCCAGTGGATCGTTATTTAGCGAATTTAGGTCATGGTTCGGGTATTCCCAGTAAAACCTTATTATATGGAATGGGTCGTGGCAGTAGTTCACAACTCATAAGCAGCGACATCGCTTTTTTTAGTCTGACCGGTGCTCCTAATAATGGGGGAACAGCATTAACCCTAGCCGATTGTACGTTTGAAAATCCTTGCGGGCCTACAGACTTTAGTCAAACCGGTGTTAATACGTTAAACACTTTATTACCGAATACCAATTTTTATTTTAACGGTGGAACTTATGAAGCCGCTGATGGTGTCGAGCCGCTGACTCTAAATAATGGTCAAGGTGTGTTTTCCCGAACTGCGGACTATAGTGCTGCTGCAACAGGCGCCGCTCGTTCTTCATTTAATGGCGGGTTTGTTTTAGAAGGTAATAATCAACTGCATGGTATTATCTTACAATATGCGCCTGGTTTAGCCCAGGAAGCGATTTTTAGTGATGGCGGCCAAAATATCCAATTGAATAATATTCAAGTGGGGATAAGGATGCTGCCGCCTTATCCGATAGCCATTGAGTTTATTAATGGAGCTATGGCAACGATGGATCAATCATTTGTTTATTCATTACGTGCACTAAACTTAAATGACTCTTCATTTACTATTCAATCCAGTGATATTGTTGTAGCGAACGGAATGGATAGTAGCGTTGCAGGTTTTGAGCTGTTAGGTTCTCAAATGCAATTTAATAATAGCCAATTATTAGTGCTCGGTGATGTATCTGATGAAGTTCTCGGTATTTTTGCTGATGGTACATCCACTGTATCGATAAATAATAGCGATTTAACCATACAAAATATTCGGGTCCCTACACCGAGCAGCGCATTAGGTTTAGAAACTATTGATAGCCAAATACAAATGAATGGTGGGAGTTTGTCGGTCATTGGAGATGATACTTCAGAGTTGACTTCAGGCACAAATATTGTGTTGAATGGTGTCGCTTGTACCTTAAATGGAATAAGTTTGATATGTTGATGGTGAAATCGTCTTTTCATAATCTGCTTTAGTGTGAGTTTTTGATGAGTATGGCTAAAGCCTTAGAATAAAAATTTTATGCAAAAAAATTGGCAGACTTTACTGAAAGAAGTTATTACCGATCCGGCAGAATTGCTCGATAAACTGGAACTAAATCCTAATTTATTACCCTCAGCACAACGAGTGGCGAAATTATTTCCATTACGTATCCCGACGAGTTTTTTAGCACGCATGCAAAAAGGCGATCCTGAAGACCCTCTGTTACAACAAGTGCTTCCTTTAGCAGCTGAGGAAATAATCAGTGTTGGTTTTAGTCAGGATCCTTTACAAGAACGCGCGGTTAATCCATTACCTGGACTATTACATAAGTATCATGGCAGAGTATTGCTAACGCTGACTGGTGCGTGTGCTATCAATTGTCGCTATTGTTTTCGCCGTCATTTCCCTTATGCTGAAAATATTCCCGGCGGCACAGCCTGGCAAAATATTTTGACTTATATCAAAGCGGACACTTCAATTAGCGAAGTCATTTTAAGTGGCGGGGATCCTCTGTTAGCGAATGATCAGTATTTGCGAAAATGTACCGATGATCTTGTTGAAATTGCGCATGTTAACATTTTACGCATTCATTCCCGCTTGCCCATAGTATTGCCCGAGCGCATCACTACTGATTTTTTAAATTGGTTTAGCAACACGCGTTTACAGACCATCTTGGTTACGCATAGTAACCATGCTAATGAGTTAGATGATTCAGTACACTGCGCAATAGCTAAACTACGTGAGCGAAAAATTAGTGTATTAAATCAAACAGTGTTGTTAAAAGGCATCAATGATAATGTTGAAGCCTTAGTTAATTTGAGCCAACGTTTGTTTTCTTGCGGAATTTTGCCGTATTATTTGCATCTACTCGATAAAGTGCAAGGTGCAGCACATTTCGTCGTACCTGAAGCAACAGCCAAACGACTCATGACTGCATTGCGCGAACGATTACCCGGTTATTTGGTGCCGAAATGTGTGTATGAACAGGGTGGCGCTTTATCCAAATTGCCGGTATTTTAGCGCTATACTCTTCACACTTGATATTGTCTGTGTTGCTGCGCAATTCTCATTGTATAATGAATATACCATGATTACTGCACGGACGTGGCACTTGCCAAAAATCTAACTGCTGTGGGTATAGTATTAATCTTTTGAAGAATAGTATAGGTGGTATATGTCAGAAAATTTAAAAAAGCGTATTGAAACCGATAGTATGGGACCTATAGAAGTTCCAGCCGATCACTATTGGGGATCGCAAACACAACGGAGTTTGCATCATTTTGACATAGGTCACGAACAAATGCCTTTAGCTGTGATCCATGCGTTTGCTATTTTAAAAAAAGCTACTGCCAAAGCTAATCAAGAATTGGGCTTATTGGCCAAAGATAAAGCCGATTTAATTATTCAAGTGGCTGATGAAATAAAATCCGGACAGCTCGATGCCGAATTTCCGTTACGGGTTTGGCAAACCGGTAGCGGTACGCAAACTAATATGAATGTTAATGAAGTGATTGCTAATCGTGGCATAGAATTGGCCGGTGGCGAACGTGGCAGTAAAAACCCTATACATCCTAATGATCATGTTAACAAATCCCAATCATCTAATGATACTTTTCCGACGGCTATGTATATTGCTGCCGTTTTAGCACTAGTTAAGCAATTGTTGCCAGCGGTGCAAACACTGTATAGCGCTTTAACTGAAAAAGTTCATGAATTTAAAGATATCATTAAAATCGGTCGTACTCATTTACAAGATGCCGTTCCTTTAAGTTTAGGTCAAGAATTTTCGGCTTATGTTGATCAATTAGAATCGGCTTTAGCCAACATCGAACAAACCTTACCCGGACTTTACCAGTTGGCGATTGGCGGTACTGCCGTGGGAACAGGTTTAAATACACATCCGAAATTTGCGGAATTAACCGCAAAAAAAATCGCTGAAGAAACTAAACTGCCTTTTGTTTCAGCAAAAAACAAATTTTCCGCTTTAGCAGCGCATGATGCCTTAGTCTTTGCGAGTGGTGGATTGAAAACCTTAGCGTGTGCGTTAATGAAAATGGCGAATGATATTCGTTGGTTAGGTTCAGGTCCGCGTTCAGGTTTAGGGGAATTGATTCTGCCTGAAAATGAACCAGGTTCTTCAATTATGCCGGGTAAAGTCAATCCCACCCAGTGTGAAGCGATGACCATGGTGTGTGTGCAAGTGATGGCGAACGATACAGCGATAAGCATGGCAGGTAGTCAAGGTAATTTTGAACTAAATGTATTTAAGCCCTTGATGATTTATAATTTTTTACAATCGGTGGATCTATTAAGCACAGCATGCCAGTCATTTGCTGAGTTTTGCGTTAAAGGTTTAAAAGCCAATCAAGCAAAAATTAAACATTTTTTAGAAAATTCGTTAATGTTAGTGACTGCATTGAATCCTATTATTGGCTATGACAAAGCGGCCAAAATTGCACATAAAGCTTTACATGAAGAAACCAGTTTACGTGCCGCGTGTTTGTCGTTGGGTTATTTAACTGCCGAAGAGTTTGATAAGGCCGTCGATCCGAAAAAAATGCTGGGACCGAATAATTGAAAGAAATTAACGTTCATTCGGATTGCTATATTGATCCGCGTGTTTGGCACTCGCGATGATAGATATTTTTTAAAAGTCAGCTTAGATCCACTGCCTATATAATTAAAATAAGAAATAATACAATGTTTGAAAAAAACAAAACACGATCAAATCAAGATAGCGCATGGAAAGACATTTTAGATGCCTATTTCAAAGAGTTTATGGAGTTTTTTTATAATGAAATAGCCCAGAAAATTGATTGGAAATCCGGCTACGAAGCTCTCGATAAAGAACTTCAAGCTATCACTGCCGAGTCAATGATTGGTAAAAAGTTTGTTGATAAATTGTTTAAAGTGAAGTCTCTTGATGGTCAAGAAGAGATAGTATTAATCCATATTGAAATTCAATCTCAGAAAGAAGAGGAATTTGCTCAACGTTTGTTTCATTATTATTATCGTATCTACGATAATAATGGCCAATCGATTTTAACTTTAGCAATTCTGGCAGATGATCAGCAAAATTGGCATCCTAAAAGTTATCAAAAAAGAGTTTTTGGTTTTTCGGTCCTGAATTTTAATTTTCAAGCTTGTAAACTACTCGATTATCAAAATGAAAAAGAAGAATTAGAAAAATCTAATAATCCCTTTGCGATGGTGGTTTTAGTCCATTTAGCATTTTTAATGACTAAAAAAGATTCTAACGCACGATCGCAAATGAAATTTCAGTTAACCCGTCGATTATATGAAAAGGGTTATAAGCGGGATTATGTAATAAATTTACTCAAGGTGATAGACTGGGTATTGGTAATACCTGAGTATCTTGAGTTAGAATATAAATCAAAGGTTCATGAATTAGAGGGCGTAAAAAATATGAGTTATATCACTAGTTTTGAGCGACTAGGTCGAGAAAAAGGGCTGCAAGAAGGCTTACAGCAAGGCCTACATCGAGGCCTACAGCAAGGCCGTCAAGAAGGACAATTATTACTGGCTAAAAAAATGCTGGATAAAGGTATCGATTTAGAATTTATTAAGAATATCACTGGTTTTTCTGAACAAGAACTTATTGGCTTAGATTAAGTTTACGATGGGATCTTTCGTTGATCAAGCCGTAAAAAATTAACGTTCATTCGGATTGCTACATTGCTCCATGTCTCTGACCCGTGCAATGACAGATGTTCTTCAAAAAATTAATCAATGACGCCGTCATAGACTTTAGCAGGCGTGCCACGTAAAAATACCGGTGATTGTTCACCTTCCCAGCGTACTGTAAGGAGTCCCCCGGGTAGACTGACGTTGACTTTTTTGCCGAGTCTATTCAGTAAACGTCCGGCAATCACCGCAGCGCAGGCGCCACTACCGCAAGCTTGGGTTTCTCCGGCACCACGTTCATAAATACGCAGATCGATTTGTTTCGGATCGCGAATTTTCATAAATTCGACGTTACACCCTTGTGGAAAGTAAGGGAAGGGATGTTGATTAAGAAAGCTACCTAAGTCATCTACCGGTGCTTGATCTAAATTATTGACTTGTATTACACAATGCGGATTACCTAAAGATAACACACAGCAATCAAAGCGGCCAAAAGGAGTGTCTATAGGATAAATAGGCGGTGGAGACAAGCTAATAAATGGAATTTTTTCCGGATCAAAAATGGGCAGACCTAAATTTGCAGTCACTTTTCCATTTTCTTCTATGCTTAATTCTAAGATATTATTCATCGTCATCAGATGCATGGGATTTTCTTTGCTTAGCTTTTTTTCTAATAAAAATTTTGCGACACATAATGCGCCATTGCCGCATTGTGCTACTTCATTGCCGTCGGCATTAAAGATGCGATAATAAAAATGCGCGGATTTAGGTCGAGGCTTTTCTATTAACAATAGTTGGTCAAAGCCAATACCACGATGTCGATTGGCCCACTGGCGTATTAATTTACCACTTGGTTTGAAATTTTGTTGTATGGCATCGATAATAACAAAGTCGTTCCCTAATGGGTGCATCTTAGTGAATTCAGTTTTCATCAGACCTCTTGCATAACCTGCGTGCTAGACTTGATTTCATCGTTAAACGCTAGTCTACGGTCCTCATTTACTCATGTAAACTCCGGTCCTCGACTATCGTTTGCCTCGAACTCAAGCCCATCACTGGGTTATGCAAGAGGTCAATTTAATCGATAGGTTTAGTTTGAGATTATTTTTTCGTTTTGCCATAATTGATCTAAGGTTTCACGCGAGCGAATTAAGTGGATTTGATCTTTATCGACCAAAATCTCTGCGGCTCTCGGTCTAGAATTATAGTTGGAACTCATGGAAAAACCATAGGCGCCACTATCCATGATCGCTAAGTAATCACCGGCTTGTATGGCCAGTTGACGGTTTTTACCTAGAAAATCACTGCTTTCACAAATAGGTCCGACCACATCATAATTTTTTTCGGGTAGTTCGACGCGTTGGACTACGGGCAATATATTTTGTTCAGCGTGATATAGAGCAGGGCGTATCAGATCATTCATTCCTGCATCAACGATAGCAAAATTTTTTTCAGTATTAGTCTTGATGTATTCAATCTGTGTCGCGAGTATGCCCGCCTGCGCGGTAATAACACGGCCGGGTTCGATAATTAAATGCAGCTTAGAATTTCTTTTTTTTAGTACGGCTAAAATTTCTTGACAGTATTCTTGCAAAGTGGGAACTTTTTCTTGTTGATAGGAAACGCCTAAACCTCCGCCTAAATTAATGGTCTTTAATGTGATATTTTCTTTTTCTAATTGTTGGGCAAGATTCAACAACTGATCAAGGGCTTGTAAAAAAGGATCGAGCGTGGTGAGTTGTGATCCTAAATGGCAGCTAATACCATGAATTTTTAAATGCTTGGAATTTGCTGCGCGACGATAGAGTTGTAAGGCGTCATTTTCACTCATGCCAAACTTGGTTTCTGTTAAGCCCGTGGTGATATAGGGATGGGTTTTGGCATCGATATTAGGATTGATACGTAAAGCGATGGCTGCCGATTTGTGCAGATTTTTTGCAATGGCTTCGATGCGCTGTAATTCCGATCCTGATTCAACATTGAAGCAGCCAATATTCGCCTGTAAAGCGGTTTTTATTTCCTCGCAGGTTTTCCCCACGCCAGAAAATACCGTTTTTTTAGCGTCTCCGCCTGCTTGCATAACCCGCGCAAGTTCTCCGCCTGAGACGATATCAAAGCCTGCTCCCCATTCTGCTAAGCGAGCTAAAATGGCGAGATTTGAATTAGCCTTAACCGCATAACAAATTTGCTCGGTGTGTGGTAATAGTTGCCTAAATGCAGACCATTGACGGTGCAATATTGCCTGAGAATAAATATAACAGGGTGTACCAAATTCGGTCACGATGCTTGCAATAGGTACTTCTTCTACGTGTAATTCTCGATGTAAATAATGAAAAGACATTATGATGATGGTTTAGCGAAATGATGAGGGATATAAACCGGTGGTTTTTGATCGGGCAAATATAAAGGACCCATTTGGCCGCATCCGGTTAAGAAAAGTACAATACTTAGATAAAGGGGAATGCAGCGGGGGTTTTTTTGCATAAGTATCTAAAAAGCTAACAATGTGTGCAACGATGAAACTCATAGTATATAGTAATCGCGATTGAAATTGCGAAGGTTAGGAAAATTTAAAAATATTAGGGAGCGGTATATACTGAAAATATAAATGTCTTTTTTCTGAAGGCATTCTAGCAAAAAATAGTCTTAATTTTTATGAGGTTCACAATGGAAAACCCAAAGCCATTAGATTTTTTAGAGTTTAATCCGATCAAATCTCCTTCAGCCAGTATTATTTGTTTACATGGGCTAGGAGCAAGCGGTCATGATTCAGCCAATATGGCACGAGCGGTGGCATTAGGGACAGGATTTCGTTTTGTATTTCCGCATGCACCAGTGAGACCGATCACTTTGAATGGCGGAGTAAAAATGCCAGCTTGGTATGATATACATGGCCTTACATTTGGCTCAACTGAAGATGAGACCGGTATCCGCGCTGCGGCACAAAGCCTATTTGAATTGATGCAAAAAGAAGTGGCTAGAGGTATTCCTGCTAATCGAATTGTTTTGGCGGGTTTTTCTCAAGGTGGGGCGATGGCGTTATATACTGCCTTACGCTATCCGCATGCTTTGGCAGGGGTTTTGGCTTTATCAACCTATTTACCGTTACACCATTTTTTAGAAAAAGAAGCGAGTGACGCGAACAAAACCACGCCTATTTTTATGGCGCATGGTGATGAAGATAACGTGGTTGCACCGGCCTTAGGCGAATTTTCTTATAACTGTTTGAAAAAATTAGCTTATCAAGTACAGTTTAATCGTTATCCGATAGGCCATAGTGTTTGCCCACAGGAAATCATGGATATTACGCAATGGTTACAACAACGTTTACAAAAATAAATTACTCTTCGCACTTGAACTTTTGACTATGTTGCTACTCAATTCGCAATCCTCATGTATCTGAAAGAAACGAAGCTTGCTCATCTCACGGCGCCTTGCCAAAAATCCGATTGCTGTGAGTATAAATCCGTTATACTCTTTCGCCTTATCCAGTAAAAGCGACATTTATTTAATCGTAGGCGATACAATACCAACATGAAGAATATTCGTAACTTCTCTATTATTGCTCATATCGATCATGGAAAATCGACCTTGGCCGATAGGTTAATACAAGTCTGTGGAGGCTTGACCGAAAGGGAAATGTCCGAGCAAGTGCTCGATTCCATGGATCTAGAACGCGAACGTGGGATTACTATCAAAGCACAAAGCGTGACGCTGCATTACACGGCTCGTGATGGACAGCGTTATCAGTTAAATTTTATTGATACGCCTGGGCATGTGGATTTTTCTTATGAAGTATCGCGTTCTTTAGCCGCTTGCGAAGGCGCGTTGTTGGTTGTGGATGCCGCTCAAGGCGTTGAAGCACAAACCGTAGCGGTTTGTTATACCGCTGTTGAACAAGGCTTAGAAGTTTTACCGGTATTAAACAAAATTGATTTACCCCAAGCCGATCCAGAGAATGTCATTCAAGAAATTGAAGAGATCATCGGTATACCCGCTCAAGATGCGGTGAGAGTGAGTGCAAAACAAGGTGTTGGAATTTTAGAATTGCTAGAACGACTTATACAGGTTATTCCGCCCCCGCAAGGTGATTTAGAGCAACCCTTACAGGCCTTGATTATCGACTCTTGGTTTGATACTTACTTAGGAATCGTCTCTTTAGTGCGCATCAAAAATGGCCGGCTTAAAGTGGGTGACAAAATCCAAGTGATGTCGACAGGCCGCAGTTACGTCATCGATAAATGTGGGATTTTTACACCTAAACGCCAAGAAATGGAAACATTGAGTGCCGGTGAAGTAGGATTTGTTATTGCCGGCGTTAAAGACATTCACGGCGCGCCTGTCGGAGATACCTTAACCCATACCTCGAAGCCTGCGAGTGCTCCTTTACCCGGATTTAAGCGTGTTCACCCACAAGTATTTGCTGGTTTGTTTCCGGTCAATACCGAAGAATTTACTGATTTTCGTGAGGCTTTAGAAAAGCTCAGTTTAAATGATTCATCCTTGTTTTATGAACCTGAAACTTCAGAAGCCTTAGGATTTGGTTTTCGTTGTGGTTTTCTAGGTTTGCTGCACATGGAGATAGTCCAAGAACGCCTAGAACGGGAATATGATCTGGACTTAATTACTACCGCGCCCACCGTGGTTTATGAGATAGTAACAACACGCGGAGAAACGCTGCATGTCGATAATCCAGCCGATTTACCGGTGGCTAATTTGCTGAGTGTGATGCGTGAACCCATCGTTTTGGCGAACATATTAGTGCCACAAACTTATTTAGGCGCGGTTATCACGTTATGTAATGAACGTCGGGGTGTGCAAACCAAATTACTTTATACCGGCAAACAGGTATCTATCGCTTATGAATTACCCATGAGTGAAGTGGTTTTAGATTTTTTTGATCGCTTAAAATCTTTAAGTCGGGGTTACGCCTCGCTGGATTATCAGTTTATTCGCTTTCAAGAAGCGGATTTAGTCAAGTTGGATATTCTAATTAATGGTGATAAAGTCGATGCGCTTGCTTTAGTGGTGCATCGCGGTCAATCGCAATATCGAGGCCGTCAATTGGTGGCTAAACTTAGAGAGCTTATTCCTCGCCAGATGTTTGAAGTCGCATTACAAGCGGCGATAGGTGGCCATATTATTGCTAGGGAAACGGTTAAGGCCTTACGCAAAAATGTTATTGCTAAATGTTATGGCGGCGATGTGTCACGTAAGAAAAAATTATTAGAAAAACAAAAAGCGGGTAAAAAACGTATGAAGCAAGTGGGTCGCGTGGAGATACCACAGCAGGCGTTTTTAGCAGTCTTGCAACTAGAGAAGAAATAATCCTACACATATAGAGTGACTATGATGAGCTTTAATTTTGAATTTTTTTTGACGACAGCGGTAGTCATTTCAGGTGCCATTGCTTTGGTAGACATACTCATTTTTGCGCCCATACGAAAACGAAAAAAAATTGCTCATCCTTCGGTGTTGATTGAATATGCACGCTCTTTTTTTCCTATTTTACTCTTGGTTTTATTATTACGTTCTTTCTTGGCCGAACCTTTCCGTATCCCTTCGGGTTCGGAAAAACCCGATTTATTAATAGGTGATTTTATTGTTGCAAATAAGTTTAGTTATGGCATACGCTTACCCGTATTACATAAAAAAATTATTTCCCTGGGTGAACCCAAACGCGGTGATATTGTGGTGTTTTTATGGCCTAAAGATACCTCTACTTATTTTATTAAACGTGTAATTGGTTTACCGGGTGACATTATTACCTATAAAAATAAAGTATTAACCATCAATGGTCAGCTTGCCCCACAAACCTTACTCGGTGAACAAACCGATCAAGATGGTGCGAATGAAAAATGGCCGGTATTGTTAAAACGTGAAGATTTATTGGGTGTTCAACATGAGATTTATTTACGTCCTGATCAATTAGCTACAGATTTCTCCGTGTATGTACCACCAGGAAATTATTTTGTTATGGGTGATAATCGAGATAATAGTTTAGATAGTCGTTATTGGGGTTTTGTGCCTGAAAAAGATCTCATCGGCAAGGCTATGTGGGTATTTTTTAGTTGGGATAATGAGCAACACCGAGTTCGGTGGGAACGTTTAGGTATGCGTATCCATTAGTTCATTCTTCTTAAGAGGTTACAGTGAGAGCAGAAATAGCAACTTTATGTGAAAAATTAAATTACCAATTTAAAAATCCTGAGCTATTGGAAGATGCACTGAGCCACCGTAGTTTTCGTGGCAATAAAAATAATGAACGATTAGAGTATTTAGGCGATGCGGTACTTAATTTTGTCATAGCAGCGGCTTTATTCCGACAAAATATTAAAGCACGCGAAGGTGAATTAAGTCGATTGCGTGCTAATTTAGTGCGTGGTGAAACGCTGACTGATCTTGCACAAGAATTTGAATTAGGTAAATATTTACGCTTAGGCGCAGGTGAATTAAAAACCGGTGGCGCGCAACGTAAATCTATTTTAGCCGATGGTATGGAAGCCGTGGTCGGTGCAATTTATCTTGATGGTGGTTTTCAGGCCTGTGAGAACTGCATACTGTGTTGGTATGAAAATCGTTTGGAAAATGTCGAAACCATTCCTGATCTAAAAGATCCTAAAACGCGTTTGCAAGAATATTTACAAGCAAAAAAATTACCTTTACCGGTTTACACCATTTTAGTTTTAGAAGGACCTGCGCATCAACAATCCTTCAAGGTGGAATGTCAACTACATGGTTTGCCCAATAAAGCGGTTGGTATCGGCAGCAGCCGACGTCGCGCCGAACAGAAAGCCGCAGAAAAGATCTTGGCTGAATTGGAATCAATTTATAAAACCTCATAAATAATAAGCACATGAAAAATCTAGCAAGCCATTGCGGTACCATAGCCATTATTGGACGTCCAAATGTCGGTAAATCTACGTTACTGAATAAAATCTTAGGTGAGAAATTAACCATTACGTCATCTAAACCGCAAACCACTCGGCATCAAATCTTAGGGATTAAAACAGCAGAGCAGACGCAAAGCATTTATATCGATACGCCTGGTATACACCCCAATACGCAACGCCGTTTAAGCCGCACGATGGTTCGATCGGCTATTAATGCCTTAGTCGATGTGAATATTATAGGCTTTGTTATCGAAGCCAATCGTTGGACCGCGGATGATGAGGCTATTTTAGAACGCTTAAAAAAACAAGAACACCCAGTGCTATTAATTGTTAATAAAATAGATAAAATAAAAGATAAGAGTCGGTTGCTGCCTTTTTTACAAGCCTGTTATGAAAAAATGCCCTTTTTAGCAGTTGTTCCCGTTTCAGCACAAAAAGGTAAAAATGTTGATGAATTAGAAAAAGTGATAGCGCAGGCATTACCTGTCGCTGAATTTATTTATCCCCCGGATCAGTTCACGGATCGTAGTCAGCGTTTTTTGGCGGCTGAATTTATTCGTGAAAAATTAATGCGTAGTTTATACGAAGAGCTGCCTTATTGGTTAACCGTTAGCATCGAACAATTTACTGAGCAAAAAAAAATAATTAAAATTTCTGCAATAATTTGGACCGAACGCTCCAGCCAGAAAGCCATTATTATCGGTAAAAATGGAGAACTACTTAAAAAAGTCGGTACTGAAGCACGTTTGGATATGGAAACCTGTTTTGACAAAAAAGTTTTTCTAGAGCTTTGGGTAAAAGTAAAAGCGGGATGGTCAGAAGAAGAGGGAAGTTTATAAGCTTTATATAGAGATAGTTATTTACCTAATTTATGCTTATAATGAACAAATTTTTTAAAACATCTTAATCATGGAGGATTAAATGAACACTGCGAATATGTGTGCCAAAAGACAAGTAGGTGATAATCGCTTGTCTAAAGAAAACGCAGCATTATTAATGATCGATCATCAAACTGGCTTGATGCAGATAGCGAGAGATTATCAATATGATGAATTCAAAAATAATGTTTTAGCTTTGGCGGCTATCGGTAAGTTATATAATTTACCAGTTGTATTAACAACAAGTTTTGAAAAAGGCCCTAATGGACCACTCTTACCTGAATTAAAAAAGGAATTCCCGAATGCTCCTTTTATTCCTAGACCTGGGCAAATCAATGCTTGGGATAATGAAGATTTTGTAAAGGCGGTCAAAGCAACGGGTCGAAAAAAACTGATTATTGCGGGTATCGTAACGGATGTTTGCGTAGCATTTCCCGCATTAGCTGCATTAAGTGAAGGATATGACGTCTATATAGTGGTAGATGCTTCGGGAACCCTGAATAAGTCAATACGAGAAGCGGCGCTTAGTCGTATGATACACGCCGGAGCTATTCCTATGGGGTGGTTTGCGCTCTCGGCTGAATTACAGCGCGATTGGCGTGATAACGGCGAGGGTTTAACCAAACTCTATAAAAAACACTTAGTTCCCTATGATAATCTTATCAGTAGTCACGATGCAAAATAGCAGGTTTAAGTTTAGCAAATTACATTACTGTGTGCCGACAATGTTATTTTTCGTGCTGAGCGATGCGTAATAATGCTTCTTGTAAGGGTTTAACCTGTATATTATCTGCAGCATTTTTCAGTAATGCTGCGCTAGCATGGGATAGCACCGGAGGGAGTTGGCTTAATTGAGTGTTAGGCGCGTGAAACTGAGGTTGTATATTCCATTCAATATGCGTTAAATCACGCAAATCGGAATGTTTAAGTAATTTTTGGGTTATATCGGGTAATGTATAACGTAAACGCGTCGCCCAGGCCGCGCTATCACACTCGACGATTAAATAACCGTCACGGAAATTAGCCACACGCGTATGTTCGGCGAGATCGCCAGAAATCTCAGCTTGCCAGATGCGATTCAGTTTTGTTAATTGCTGCACTTTGTTTTGAATAAACGCTAACACGCTTTCTGGATCTTGTTGCAAGATATTGGCTGGAGTTTTTTCCGGAGCGGATTTTTTTGTCATGTTAATCTATTTTCATGGGTAAAATGACCAGTTGCACGCCTAGCAAATGTAAACGTCTTTGTAGCATAACCGCTGTTTCATTATGTAATAAGCGAGTGATCCAATTATCCTTACTAAAAATGAGTTTACTGGCGAAAAAGATCGAATGCGGGAATTCTTTAATAACTTTTTTGGATAAGTTAGTTAATTTTTCAGTCGGATCCGTGCCATAGGCGGTGAAACCTTTTGCAGCTAAGCCTTGTTCTTGGCAATAAGTAACAAAATAATCCAACATTTCATTGGTATTTTTTTGCAGGGTGGTCAATTCTTTTTTCGCACTAAAGCTTTCTACATCGACGATGCCCACGTTAACAAATACAAAATTTTTAAAATGATTTGGAAACATACGCAGTATCCACAATAGATTATGCAAGCCAATTCCACGATGTTTTCCGACCATAATGACCGCAGTGGCTTCCTTGGGTTGTAAGGGAGTGACTGCATTGGGTGTTTTTAAGGGTGTGCTGGTCATTAGTAAGTCGATATCATGTAATTTATTAAACACCATGGTGTAATGTTTTTTAATTAATAAACAAATAAAAATAACAAAACTGGTAATAACGACCGTTACCCAGCCACCAAAGGTAAATTTAGATATCAATGTGACAATCAAAATGCTAAAAGTTACCAAGAATGCAAAAGCAGAAAAAATTAATCGACTCAACCAATGGGGAGAAGCATTGCTGCGCTGTTTAATCCAATACACACACAAACCTAGGATAGACAAAGAAAAAGTTAAGAACACATTCATACTATACAGAATGACTAGCCAAGAAACCCTACCGCCACTCATCCAAAGAATAAGTAGGGCGGCGATACCAAAAACTATCACGCCATTTTGTGTGACTAAACGACTGGATAAATGACGAAAACGATTCGGTAACCAACTATCGATCGACATGTTGGCTAATACACTGGGGCCCGCTAAAAAACCGGTATTTGCGCCGACTAATAACAGACCTGCTTCCAGCAATAAGGTTATTGTTAACATGGCTTTTGCGAGAGCGGAGTCACCCAGAATTTTATGGAATACCACCGCATTTAAGGTTTGGCCATACACCGGATGTGCATGCCAGAGTAAATACAGTAAAATAATGCCACCGGCGGTGAAGCTTAAGGAGAGCGCCATATAAAACATAGTCCACTTCCCAGTTCGCACGCGCGGCTCCATGAGACGATTTACATTGTTAGAGACGGCTTCGATCCCGGTATACGTTCCGCTACCTAATGAGTAAGCACGTAGTAATAAAGCAATAATAAATAACCAACCGGTTTGCTTGGACATTTCTAAGGTATTACTTAAAGTATCCGAAAACACTGTCGGTAACGTACTTTTATGTACAATGACACCATAAATAATTAAAAAAAAGTGCGTAGCGACAAAGCCTAGAAAAATCGGCATTAACACCTTAATCGATTCTTTCATGCCACGTAAATTAAGTGTAATTAACAGGATAATAACGCCAGCGGCAGTCAACAATTTATAATGCAGAAAGTAGTGAGGTAATAGACTGAATAAAGCATCAATACCACTCGCCACCGAGATAGCAATGGTTAAGACATAATCCACGATCAGGGCTGCACCAGAAACCAAGCCTGCATGGGGGCCCAACAATTGCGTGGCCACTTTGTAACCACCACCACCACTAGGAAACAGGGTAATGACTTGATTGTAAGCTAAGGCAATGACAAAAACCGTCAGTATCGTGGCGATGGAAATATACAGACCTAAAGAACTGTAGTGCGGACCTAAAGCAATAAAAGCTTCCTCAGGACCGTAACAAGAAGACGAAAGACCGTCTGCACCCAGACCGACCCAAGCCAAAAAGGCCACCAATGCAATATTGCGTTGCGCGTTAGGATTTAAGGGGTTACGGGGTTTACCGAGCAAAAAACGACCAAGCCGTTGAAAAAAAGTCATGCTCATGCAGAGTCTGAATAAAAAGCTACTATAGCCGCTTAAGCCTAGTTTTTGAAGCCATGTTTTTTT
>CANJLU010000011.1 GCA_947475085.1 Coxiellaceae bacterium | reverse complement strand
GTTATGCAAGTGGTCTATACTTATGGGCGGATTAAACCAATCTATCATTCATATTTGGCATACTAGTCTTGAAGTCCATGCAAAAAAATATGAACTTTTTAAAAACTGGCTCTCACCTGAAGAAAAAATACGTGCTGAAAAGTTAGCTCTTCCTTATCAGCTAGGCTTTATTATCTCCAGAGCTGTATTACGCGATTTATTGGCCTATTATTCTGAGCAATACCCGCAAAAGTTACAATTTAGGTATACAGATTCTGGTAAGCCTTTATTAATAAATTCTAAGCAACTCATAGAGTTTAATCTCTCCCACTCAAAAAATATTCTGGCTTATATTTTTACTATCAACACACCCGTAGGTATTGATATTGAATTTATAAATCCAAGAATACATCTTGACAAAATTGCTTATCGTTTTCTTCCTGCCTACGAATATGATCGATTGCAATTACTACACGGTATAAAGAAATTAGAGGCATTTTTTAATGCTTGGGCAAGAAATGAGGCTTTAATTAAGGCAAAGGGAGATACCTTGCAAACTCATCCCTATTCTAGGCATAAACTTTCCTTAGATCCTCAAGCAAATAATTTAGAATATAAAAAAGAAGAAATAAATCCTTTCTATGCTATTTCCAATTTATCTCTACACCCAAATTTTGCAACTGCTATTGCTGTAAAAGACACTGAAAAGCCTATCCTTATAAAAAAATACACTAAAAGCATGTTTGGATTAAATAACTAAAAATAATGCCTAATATTTATTAAAACTCCATTAGCATAAAACGCACTACACCACATGTCGTGTCATCAGCTTGCATTTCTGTCAAAGGATAATGCTGGTTTAGCGCCTTCAGATAGCGACGATTTCCATCGATAACGAGTTGCCTAAAGAGTAAGGTATTTCCAGGGTCTTGCTTTATTTTAGCTAAAATAAAAGCTGCATTATGTGCGACACAATCAGTATCTAATACAATAATACAGTTTTTAGGAAAACTTGGCCCTTGTGCGGTTTCCATACAATCATTCTCTACACGCAGTGCAAAAGCATCCGAGCTAAGCGGAATGTTAGTGCTTAAATACTTAGAGTAGGTTTTTGGTGAAATTTTTATAAATTGCAGGAATCGTTCTTTTACCTCTTGGGGCGTCAGTAAGGGAACTTGATAGTAAGGCTGACTATTTTCATACTGATAAGCGCCTTCGGACTCTTCAGCTGCATGCTCATGATCGAGCCATCCGTGAGGTTTATTAAAAACCTTCTCAATATGGCTAGCCAATCGATCGCCAATGTTTTTAATTGGGCTATTGCCTATTAAATGACTAATCTGGCTTTGTGACCTATCCAAATACTCAGATAAATCGGTGATCCCACCAACTGAGCGTGCTAATTTCCGTAAATTTTTCCGTCTAATATCTTTTATATTCATGCCATAGCTTTATTAAAGTTTTAGTGTTATGACCCATAGAGTAAACTTATACTTTGTTTAAAGTCCTATAAATGTCAAAAAAAGTAATATGTATGGTAATACATATTACCTTTTTAGATAAGTAGCGGCATAATTATTTTAATTTAACAACAAAATTACCTAGTTTTTTCTTAACTTTAAGCTTTTTTAGCGGTATATAATTTGGTAAACCTTTTTGATAGGGGGGATAAGCTTCACCCTGAATTAATGGGAGCAAATAATCCCGACAGCGCTGAGTAATATGAAAACCATCCTTGGTGATATAAGATCGAGGTAATTTTTTTTCCTGGTTAGCTACCGTAGCTAATTTTGCTTCACCAATCGTCCATTGATAGCGCTTGCTTGCTGCTCTCACGATAGTAGGCATGACCGCATTTTTACCTTTAAGAGCAAATTCAACGGCCGCCTTGCCTAAGGCATAGGCCTGTTTAACATCAACTTCAGCAGCGATATGCCGTGCTGAACGTTGTAAATAATCAGGTAGCGCCCAATGATACTTATATCCTAATTTAGCTTTAACTAATTGCGCAATCACCGGAGCCGCACCACCTAACTGTTTATGTCCGAATGCATCGATAGTACCTACTTCAGCTAAAAATTGTTGTTTGCTATCCCGAATCCCCTCTGCCAAAA
The DNA here is from genome assembly GCA_947475085.1 of Coxiellaceae bacterium. GTDB lineage: Bacteria > Pseudomonadota > Gammaproteobacteria > Diplorickettsiales > Diplorickettsiaceae > Aquirickettsiella. The sequence goes on along the minus strand of CANJLU010000011.1, from coordinate 22,614 downwards.
CAATAACGCAATAACCATATTTTTTTACGGTTTTATCCACTTGCTGCAAAAATAAAGCTTCATTAAAGATTATTTCAGGAAATAAAATAATATGTGGCACATCTCCTTTTTTTTGCATAGCCAACCCACTTGCTGCCGCAATCCAACCGGTATGTCGGCCCATTACTTCCATGATGAACACTTTAGTCGAGGTTGCGCACATCGAAGCAACATCTAAACCTGCTTCTAATGTAGAAATAGCTATATACTTTGCAACAGAGCCAAAACCAGGACAATTATCAGTTACGGGAAGATCATTATCGACTGTTTTCGGGATACCTATGCAACTTAAAGGATAACCTAGCTTTTGACTGAGCAAATAAATTTTATGCGCAGTATCTTGTGAATCCCCACCCCCATTATAAAAAAAATAACCGATATCATGCGCTTTAAAAACCTCCAGTAAACGTTCATATTCCGCACGATTTTCCTCTAAGCTTTTTAATTTATAACGACAAGAGCCAAATGCTCCTCCTGGCGTATAACGTAACCCAGCAATTGCTTTGCTGGTTTCTTTACTTGTATCAATTAAATTCTCAGTTAAAGCACCTATAATTCCATTACAGCCTGCATAAACCTTACCGATTTTGTTTTTATAATGCCTAGCGGTTTCGATCACACCACATGCGGTTGCATTAATAACTGCCGTTACACCGCCTGATTGAGCATAAAACACATTTTTCTTTGACATCCTGCGTATTCTCCAGGTAATTTAAAGTTAAATATACTCATAGCAATTGGATTTTTTGAGAGTAGCCCATGTTGTAAAGCAACCGAAGTGTATTAACATACCATGAGGATTGCTCATTGAGCGGCAACACAGACAAAAATTCAAGTGCGAAGAATATAATACTTGAAACATTCACACTTTTTCTAGGCTAATATGCGACTTCATATTTTGGGCATCTGCGGTACATTCATGGCAGGCATTGCTTTAATAGCCAAGCAAAAAAACTTAGAAGTAACCGGCTCCGATGCGAATATCTATCCTCCGATGAGTATCCATTTAGCTGAGCATAAAATTCCAGTTTTTGAAGGCTATGATGAAAAAAATCTGTCTCCTCATCCCGACTTAGTCATCCTGGGCAATACCATGAAACGTGGAAACTCATGCGTTGAATATGTTTTAAATCAAAATATCCCTTATATTTCAGGGCCACAATGGCTAGCTGAAAATGTTTTAAGCAAATATCATGTTTTAGCAGTTTCAGGAACACATGGTAAAACCACGGTATCCGGTTTATTAAGTTGGATATTAGAATATGCTGGATTAAATCCTGGATTTTTAATTGGTGGTATTTCTAAAAATTTTGATAGCTCCGCTCGCCTAGGAAAAGATTTTTTTGTCATTGAAGCGGATGAGTATGATACGGCATTTTTTGATAAGCGCTCGAAATTTATTCATTATCACCCTAAAACTTTGATTTTAAATAATCTTGAATTTGATCATATAGACATTTTCCCCAACTTAGATGCGATTAAAACTCAATTTTCTTATTTATTACGAACGGTACCTAGCCAGGGATTAATTGTTTGTCCAAAAACCGATGAAAATTTACAAAATGTCATATCACGTGGTTGTTGGTCGCCGATTGAGTACACAGGAAGTGAAGAAAATAAAGATATAACTTGGCGAACCCAATTATTAAAAGCAGATGCTAGTCAATTTACTATCTATTATAAAAACAAAAAACAAGGTGATATAAATTGGTCGTTAATCGGAGATCATAATGCAGCAAATGCGGTTATCGCTGTAGCTGCTGCAAATCATATCGGTGTTAATCCAAGAGATGCAATTGCTGCATTGAATCAATTTCAAGGCATCAAACGCCGCTTAGAAATTTATAAGCAGGCCAATGGAATAACACTTTACGACGATTTTGCGCATCACCCAACTGCCATTGCCGCAACGCTTGCCGGTTTACGTAAAAAAATTGGAAATAAACGCATCCTAGTTATTTTAGAATCTGGTACGCGCACGATGCGTTCTGGAATACATCGAGAAACGTTAGGTCCATCTTTACAGGATGCAGATAAAGTATGGCTAATGCGACCAAAGCAAGATTGGGGTGTAGAGCGCTTACTCGAAACAACTTCAACTCCTATTGTTATTTGCAACTCCATAGCGGATATCATCGAAAAAGTGGTTAGAGAAGCCAAAGCTTCCGATCATATTGTGATTATGAGTAATAGCGCTTTTGATAACCTACATGAAAAATTGGCTCGGGCCTTAGATAATGAGTAACACCGCAACTCACTATCTCAAATCAGCTTTAACATTAGCAGAGATACGTCGGGGTTTTTGCGCACCAAATCCCTGCGTGGGTGCAGTATTAGTAAAAAATGCACAGCTCATCGCCAAAGGTTATCATCAGAAAAGTGGTTCGGCTCATGCTGAAGTAGATGCCATCAGTAAAGTTGATCCTTCTCTCCTCCAAGGCGCCACGTTGTATGTGACCTTACAACCTTGTTGTCATACTGCCAAAAAAACTCCTCCTTGCACTGATTTGATTATAAAAAGCGGCATCGTTAAAGTTGTTTATGGTTACCGAGATCCTAATCCTGCTGTAAACAACCATACTGATAAAATACTACAAGATGCGGGGATAGAATGTATTCAACACCCTCTGCCTGCTATCGATAATTTTTATGCGAGTTATAGCTATTGCTGGAAACATAAAAGACCCTTTACTACGGCAAAATTGGCCGTGAGTTTAGATGGAAAAATTGCCGGTGAACATGGAAAACCTATTCGATTAACGGGGGGTGAGGCACAACAATTTACGCATCAGCAACGTAAACAAAGTGATGCTATTTTAACTACGGCGAAAACAATTTGTTTGGACAATCCGTTATTAAATTGTCGTTTAGATGATGGAACATATAAAAAACCGCTTTATATTTTAGATACCCATCTCAGTCTACCGATTTCAGCAAAAATTTTTAATTCTACGGAATCTATTACTATTTTCCATGATGCCGATTTAAGCAAACAACAAAAACTACAACAACATGATATACGTTTCATCCCTATAAAAATTGATAAAAAAGGCCTTGATTTACTTGCGATACTGAAGCAAATTGGCCAAGATGGAAAAATTGATTTGTGGATAGAGGCCGGAGGTGTTAGTTTTCAAGCTTTCATCAAAGCCGGTCTATTGCAAAGAGCTTTTATCTATGTGGCACCATTATGGCTAGGAGAAAGTGCCCAAATAGCCTTTACTTCTCCAAACCCCTTAAAGGGGGCCATGCCGATTAATACCACTCATTTAGGTAGAGATACATGTTTTGAGTTTAAATGGAGGGAACAATAGGCGTATAATACTGTCCCAAATCAGCAATAATAAAACAGATGATAAAAACCTCTACATTCCCGAATATCGACCGTGCTTTACAAGACCTACGCTTAGGTAAAATGATCGTTTTATTCGATCATGAAAACCGAGAAAATGAAGGTGATTTGGTCCTTGCCGCTGAAAAAGTAACGCCTGAAGCCATTAATTTTATGGCCCAACATGGGCGTGGATTAATCTGTTTAGCCCTAGTTGAAGAAGATATTAAGCGCTTGCAAATCCCTATGATGGTAGAACACTCTACCAATCCTTTTAACACTGCCTTTACTGCGTCTATCGAGGCTGCAGCAGGTGTCACGACCGGCATCTCAGCCGCAGACCGTGCCCGTACCATTCAAGTAGCTATCAACCCCGAAAGCGGCCCTAGGGATATCGTCATGCCAGGCCACATTTTTCCTTTACGTGCCCGAAAAGGCGGTATTTTAGAACGCATGGGACAAACAGAAGGTAGTACCGATTTAACCCGTTTAGCCGGCTTAAAATCCGCTGCGGTTATCTGTGAAATTATGAATCCTGATGGCAGCATGGCAAGATTCCCAGATTTGGAAAAATTCGCCAAACAACATCAACTCAGTTTATTATCGATACGCGATTTAATTCAATACCGTCTTCAAACTGAATCCTTAGTCAAGGAAATTGCCTCTATTGGCTTGCCTACCGAAGACTATGGTGATTTGACAGTTAAATTGTTTGAAAGCTGCCTGGACAAACATCATCATTTAGCACTCATTAAAGAAAAACCAGCAGTGTCCAATCAACCCACTTTAGTACGTATCCATTCAGAATGCTTTACTGGCGATCTTTTTGGCTCTGCCCGTTGTGATTGCGGTTGGCAATTACATGAATCTTTAGCACAAATTAGTCAACAAGGGGGTATATTACTTTACTTACGCCAAGAGGGTCGGGGTATTGGTTTATTGAATAAACTTAAAGCTTATGCCTTACAAGATCAGGGTCTTGATACTGTCGAAGCGAACCAAAAATTAGGTTTTGGCAGTGATGATCGAAATTATTGGATAGGCGCGCAAATGCTACAAAACCTTAAAATTTTGCAAGTAAAATTACTAACTAATAACCCACAAAAAATCATCGATTTAGAACAATATGGAATTGAAGTTGTTGAACGTATCCCTTTAATTGCGCAGCCTAATTCAACAAATCATACCTATTTAAAAACTAAACAAACCAAGCTCGGACATCTACTCAATTTATAAAAAAGGAGCATCCTATGCAAAAAATAAAAGAAATTATTGCTAAACCCTTACATTTCGATCAACCCACTGATGAATTTAATATCGCTATCGTAGTAAGTCGCTTCAATCAAAGTATTACCGAAGAATTACTGAATGGCGCCTTACAACGATTAACAGAATTGAATTTTCCTGAACAATGCATCACTATTGTCAGAGTTCCTGGAGCAGTAGAAATCGGTCTTGCAGCTCAGCAAATAGCCATTTCTGACGAAAACTGTTTGGCTATCATCTGTCTAGGTGCCGTTATTCGTGGCGAAACCGATCACTATGACTATGTCTGTCAACAAGTGAGTTATGCTTGCCAGAAAGTTGCTTTGCAAGAATCTATACCGGTTATTTTTGGTGTGTTAACCACTGACAGTGAAGAACAAGCACTTGCTCGCATAGATGGAAAGCGCTGTCATAAAGGCCGTGATGCGGTGGATGCGGCGATGGAAATGATCTCGGTGCTAGAACAAATCGAAGCAGAATAATATACTCTTCGCACTTGAATACATGGTTGCCGCCTTAGCCAAACTTCGGCTCAGTCATTCAAGAGGTAAAAAATCGCCGTCGTGGCAAGCAAGTAGAATGAGTGTGGCTATCCATCGTATTTTCTGGATTGCCGCGCGCTAAGCGCTCGCAATGACGAGTAAATTACTTTAATACTTCATATCTTCAGGCACGAACGATACATCACCTCAATTAGAGGAAATATATTTTTCACGTCGAATAATATCCGTAGGAAAAGCATAACTTTTGACTAAAAGTGTAAAAACTTCATCTACCATATTGGGATTACCGCATAAATACACAATATCCTGTTTAGAATTCGGTTTAAGTTCACTAAATGCATTTAATACATAACCAGTATGCTCATAATTCGATGCCTCTTGCAATTTAACCCGACTATAATAAGCGTGAAATTCAAACCAAGCGTTCTTTTCTGCAAATGTAACAAACTCATCACGATACAATAAATCTTCCCGTTTACGCACACCAAATAATAAGATAACTTTAAAACAAGGACGCAATTTAAATCGATGTTCTAACTCAGCCAACATCGTTCGATAGGGAGTAACACCGGTGCCTGTTGCTACCAATATATAACGTTCTGGCATCTCTTCACGCAAAACGAGTCGGCCAAAAGGGCCTGTGGCTGCGACTTTGTCTCCAGGTTTTAATGTGAACAAAAGCTCACTCGCAATCCCTGCTGGGACATACGAAGCTGCAAATTCAATTTTATTACTCGCTTGGTTTGATTTATTGGCGATACTATAGCTACGGCGTAGTACCTTTTCAGCGGTAGGTATATGCAAAGTAATAAATTGGCCTGGAATGAATTCAAAGCTCTCCCCCTCTTCATAGCGAAAAGTGAAATGCTTGACATCGGGAGCAATCTGCTCGCTGGTCTCGAGGATTAAATAAAATTCTTTTCGTGACATAATCCGCGTAGTCTAATCAGCTGGGCCGGTTTCGTCAAAATATTTTATGCTAAAACGAGCTTTGATATCCGCCAAAAAGCAAATTTACTCGCTGAACGTATTATGGATACAGTAAAGAAGGTCCGGAATCTAAAGAACCAGGAGATTCTTCAAATTCATCTGAATTTAGCTTAGGCTTAACACCGATTGTTGAGTCATCCTTAAATTGTGTCTGATTCTTTATTAAATAATTAGCTTTAATATATTCAGTAATTTTTACTGCTAATAGTTCATGTAACCTTCTCGCTGGATGTAAGTCATCCCAAAAGATAGTATTTCTATTTAAGTAGTCTTTTTTAATAGCTCCTAATACTGAATTATTAATAGAAGTAAGTATAATTTCTTTATTAAATGATTTTTTATAGTGATCCACAACAGACTTAATAATATTAATAATCCAAAAATTGTGTATATCGTCCTTGTAAGCCAAGGTTATTATTTTACTTTCAGAAGGAAATTTTTTAATTTTTTCATTTAATTGATCTAAAGTCTCCTTTGAAAGATCAAATTTTTGTAACACAGGTTTAGAGTCATTTTTAATTAATTGGCCATCTTTTATGATATAACTAAAAAATCGATTGTCGGCCTTTTTGATAATAACTGCATTTCCAGCAGTGATATTTCCTAATGACAATAAGTCGCTTTCTTGACCTTCATTTTCAGGTAAATAGTAAACAGCGCAGCCAGCGGTAAAACCATGAGCTTCCGGATTTTGCAAAATTTCATCCAGTATAATTTCAATACCTATCATTTTTATATCGATATTTAATTTGGCTTGCTTTGTTACTTTATTAACAAATTGATCTAATATATTTCCATTTACTTCGTTTCTTATAATTTCTCCATCTTCAGAAAAAATTGCTTGTTGTGCTTTAGTGAGAGTAACATTTACTTCTTTTTTTAACTCGTTATTAGATTTATTAATTATAAATTCTCCATTATTTTTAAAATAAATGGTCCGTTCTTTACCTTCACCGACAATTATAATAGCTTTTTCTACATTTTTTATAATTTCAGAGTCTAAATAATTTTTATCTTTAGATTGATAAATAGTGCAACAATCAAAATCTACATATTGATATTCATTAGCAAGCTCTTGCAATTTCAGATTATATTGTTTACATGCTTTTTGCATGGCATCCTTCTGCTTTTTAGATTTATTTGCAAAACGTGGTGTTTCGCTAATATCCGGTAAGCCAACCAATAACAGATGTTTTAAATACTTAGTGCCTGTTTTCCCATTCCTATTGGTCAAGATTCTTATGGTATTAATAATTCCTTGAACCGCCCTTGCAACTCCTTCTTCATCATAATATCCAAGCGTCACCAGATCATTAGCGCCTGCAAAAATAATTCCTAGTGTTTTAGGGTCAAGTATGTTTTTGACTTTTTTTGCTTGTTTCTGAATATTCCCAAGAAAAAAACTTAAGATAAACCCTTTAATATGCTTAAAAAAACTCTTAATATTTCTATAGTCATACGTAGTAGCTCCTCCCTCTGCTACGTTTTTAAAATAGGTGGCTTTTTCTTGGGCTGACCATGTTGCTTTGTCTTTTAAAATATCATTAAAAACATTTCCAAACATGTAGGCCCAAGTATGACCATTAGTAAAATTATCATAATCTGAATGATGCAAAGCCCATTTAAAAGGAAAGCAGCCGCATATATATTCATTATATTTTCTTTGTTCATCCGATAAACTATCTCCGATAAAAATACATCCGGTTATTTCAGCGAGAGCTCTTAGCAACGCATTTAACATACTTACTCTTATTATTATTTTAGGAAAGACTTTCTGATGAGAAATTATAATAAGAAGAGATTAAAGATTTATTAAATGATAAAAATTAATAGGCTAATTTTTCATAAAATAATTTTTAGCGATAGCTATATCTTGAGTAATTTGCTGCTTAAGCAACTCTAAGTTGTCGAATTTCTTTTCATCACGTATTTTTTTTAAAAATTCTATTTCAATAAATCGGCCGTAGATATTTTGATCAAAATCAAATAAATGAACTTCTAATAAATTTTTTAACCCATTTACAGTCGGACGTTTACCAATATTAGCCACTCCAGCTAATGGGGTTGATGTTAGACCATATACGTTGACAATAAATACGCCTTGTAAAGGTAGGATCTGGCGATGTAATCCAATATTAGCCGTAGGAAAACCGAGTAACCGTCCGCGTTGATCGCCATAGATAACACGGCCACTGAGTTTAAAGGGACGGCCTAATAGTAATGCCGCTAATTTAAAATCAGCTTGCTTGACAGCATTTCTTACGCGTGAACTACCTATACGCTTATTTTCAAATAATACTGTGGGCGTAGAAAAAACTTTAAATCCGTATTCCTGACCTAATTTTTGCAAAAAAGAAAAATCCCCCTGGCGTCCCTTTCCAAAACGAAAATCGTCACCGATTATTAAACCTTTAATACTCAATTTATCGATCAAAATTTTTTTAACAAATTCTTCTGCGCTGCATTCCGCTAAACGTTTATTAAAACCTAAGCAAAGGACGCGATCGACAGCTAAAGTTTGTAATAATTTAAATTTTTCCCGCAATCGCATTAAGCGTGCTGGGGCTTGATCTCGATAAAAAAACTCTTGCGGATGAGGTTCAAACAATATTACGCAAGTAGGTAGATTAAGTCGTGTACCTAATTCGATTAAAGCTTGAATTACCGCTTGATGTCCTCGATGTAAGCCATCGAAATTACCAATAGTCGCGACACAAGTTTTATGTCTAGGTTTTATATTATGAATATTGCAAATAAGCTCTGTCATGACTGGGCTTTTAAATCATGATAACGCAAACCAGCTATCCAGAGCGTAGCAATATAAATAATAATTGAAGTGATACCTAGAAAGAAAATATGTGAAAAACGTTGCTGCCAACCCCAACTTATCCAAACAGAGGTAGCGGCTGGCGCCCAGTACAAAAATAAACCCAATACACTGTTAGCTAATAACAATTGTAATATAAACTTTAGCCATCCTGATTGCCATTGAAAAACTTGGCGCGCTTGCAAGCCCCATAATAACAATCCCGCATTCAACCAAGCCGATAATGAACTTGCCAAAGCTAAACCTGCATGCTTGAGCGGGAAAATTAATAAGGCATTAAAAACCATATTCGCAACCAGGGCAATAATCCCTATTCTAACCGGTGTCCTTATATTTTGTTGTGCATAAAAAGCTGCTGCCAATACCTTAATCAACATAAATGCTTGTAAACCAACGGAGTAAGCTATCACACTACGTTGTGTCATAAAGACATCATGGATAGTAAATTTTCCATAATGAAAAAGCGTAACAATCAGCGGTCCCGATAAAATCAACATGGTTAATGAAGCAGGAATTCCGATCAATAAATTACAACGTAAGCCCCAATTTAATGTGCTAGCAAATAATTTTGGTGATTTTGCTGCATGCTGGCGAGAAAGATGCGGCAAAATGACCGTCATTAAAGCCACTCCAAACACGCCTAGTGGAAAATAAGCCAGTCTATCGGAGTAATAAAGCCAAGTGACGCTGCCTGCAACTAAAAAGGAAGCAAAAACGGTATTAAGCAATAAGCTGATTTGCCCGATTGAGGAACCAAACAAAGCCGGCAACATTAGCTTTAATACTTTTTGCACGCCAGGATCGCGCCATTTGAAACGCGGTCTTTGTAATAATTTTAGACGATGAAGAAAAGGTAATTGAAAGCCTAATTGTAAAAATCCAGCGAGCAATACACCCCATGCCTGGGCCTCTACCGGTACTTTAAAAAAACGCGTCACACCAAACGCAGTCATGATTAAAGAGATATTTAATAAGGCGGGTGTAAAAGCGGGCACCCAAAATTGTCCGTAACAATTTAAAGTCGCACCCACTAATGCGGTTAATGAGATCAACATCAAATATGGAAACGTTATCCTTAACATCTCTGTTGCTAATTGAAAACGGTAAGGGTCTAAGCCTGGAGCAAATAAACTAACCAAGCCTTTACTTCCTAGAACACCTAGAATACAAATTCCCAGTAAAATTAAGCCTAATGTACCAGCAATATGCGCCACAAATTGCTGCACTTGTTCCTGTGAGCGAGTTTGCTTATATTCAGATAAAGTGGGAATAAAAGCCGTAGAGAAAGATCCTTCGGCAAATAATCCACGCATGAAATTAGGAATTTTAAACGCAATATAAAAAGCATCGACTGCTGCTGTCGCGCCAAAAATTCTAGCAGCGACCATATCTCGAACAAAACCTAAAATCCGAGAAATCAAGGTCATCGACGCAACAACAGAGGTTGACTTAAAAAGTGCCTTACTCATCGGTTCTCTAACCACATTTCAACAATTAATTGAGCAGCAAGACTGTCGATAGATTTTTTTTTCAGGGCTTTATACCCACCCGCAGCAAAAAGCCGTGAGCGCGCCTCAACGGTTGTTAACCTTTCATCAATAGGAAAAACGGGCATTTGAAAACGATCTTTTAATTCCATTAAAAAATCTCGTGCTAAGTGGGTTATCGGTTGTTCTGATCCATCCATATTTAATGGGATGCCAACTACCAATACATCAGGTGACCAAACCTGTAACAACTGAGCAATTTCTTTCCAGGGGGGTTGACCATTTTTCACGTTTAAACTTGTCAATGGTTGAGCCAATGCAGGCGATGTTTGCCCTACCGCCACGCCAATATATTTCGAACCAAAATCAAATCCTACAACGGTCTTAATTTCAGGCATGGCCACCCATATATGCTAGTTTAGTGACATCTACGCCTAAATAGTTCATCGCTTTTACCCATCGTTGTTCGAAGGGAATATCAAACAATATATTAGGAGTCGCAGGCAAAGTTAACCAAAAATTATTAACAATTTCTTGTTCCATTTGACCAGCTATCCAGTTTGCATAGCCTAATGAGAAAATAAACTTATCAGGCCCCTGCTGCTTAGCAATCGCGAGTAAAATATCCTTAGAAGTAGTTACAGAAATTTCACTGTTCATTTTAAGACTAGATTGCCATTCACCCACAGGGGCATGTATCACAAAACCCCGCTCAGGATGTACGGGTCCCCCACATAATATTGGAAAATCTGCCCCTACAATGTTGTTATCTGACTCCTCTGTCTTGGCATTGGTGATGTCTTGTAATATTTCGGAAAGATTAACTCGCAAGGATTGTAAGGGTTGATTAATAACAATACCCACTGCTCCCTTTTCTGTATGCTCGCAAATATACACCACGGAGCGATTAAAATAAGCATCCGTTAAAACCGGCATAGCCACTAAAAAGTAATTTGTAAAATAATGTGTCGTTTGTATCATTAAACCCTTCTCGACTAAAATCTGCTCGTTAATCATAGCATCCGCTTTCATATCCAACCTAGTCTTTAAGTTAAAATGATAGCCTCCTTATCCCCACCCTTTAGGATCTGAGAAATATCTGTCCATCATGATACGATACTGAGCGTTATCACGTTAAGCAAAAATTTAGAATGAAAGAGGAACCTATGAACATCAAATTTCGCGTAGGCCATGGTTACGATGTCCATGCTTTTGAAAGAGGGGACCACATAACCTTAGGAGGGGTCAAAATTCCCTATCGAATGGGACTTAAAGCCCACTCAGATGGTGATGTCGCCATTCATGCTCTAGTGGATGCATTATTAGGAGCTTGTGCCTTGGGTGATATAGGTCACCATTTTCCTGATACTGATGAGCGATGGAAAAATAAAGCTAGTCGAGTGTTCCTACAAGCAACTGCCCAAATGTTGCACGAAAAAAATTGGTCTATTAATAATGTAGATATCACCATCATCGCAGAAGCACCCAAGCTTAAGGATTATTTAGCAGCAATGCGATTTAATTTAGCACAGGATATGAAAATCGATCTGGATCAGATCAATGTAAAAGCAACCACCACAGAAAAATTGGGTTTTATTGGCCGCCAAGAAGGGATCGCAGCAACCGCGATCGCTCTTCTTCAATACAGATAATTTTTTATGGTACCGAGAGTGGGACTCGAACCCACACGATGTCACCATCACCGGATTTTGAGTCCGGCGCGTCTACCAATTCCGCCATCCCGGCAACAGCCGCCCAAGTATAACAAAGTATTTTTTAGGATCAATCTTTATCATAAAGACCCCCTATAATTAATCAACAGGTCTTCGAAATTATCCCATATTAAACCTCGTGCTAAATGCAAAAAGATATGTATCTTGTTTAAAACTTAGCGTGAATGCTTCTCTAATAATTTAAAAATACTTTCTATCGATATCTATTATCAATCAAAATAATAAATAAGAGTGAAAATTTTATGGACTTGCAATCAAAATCTCGATCACTTATTGTTTTCTACTCAGACTAACATGCCGCATTGGTATGCAGAATGACGTTAACTTGATCTTTTAAAAAAAGCTATCAACAATAAGGTCATGAGGAACATGATCTAAGAGGTAAATAATGTACAATAATGAAGCGATACTTTCACAGGATGTGCCACATTCTTTAACTACTAAAAAACAATTATTCCTCGCTTCTGTTATTTGCATACTTGCTGCGATGTTTTACATGTATGAGTATACTTTGCAAGTATCTCCTGCGGTTATGACTAACGAATTAATGCGCGACTTAGGTCTTAATGCGGCCAGTTTAGGCGCCATGGCAGCTTTTTACTACTATTCTTACACGCCCATGCAATTACCTGCCGGCCTGCTCTTCGATCGCTTTGGTCCGCGCCGTTTAATAACCTTAGCTATTTTAGTATGCGCTCTAGGAGCATTTTTTTTTGGCATTACACCCAACGCAGTAATGGCTTCGTTCGGCAGGTTCTTAATGGGCATAGGCTCTTCTTTTTCATTTATAGGTGCTTTGCTGCTCGTTTCGCGTTGGTTCCCTCCCCAATATTTTGCTTTATTGACAGGCCTCGTTCAGTTAATGAGTTCTGTAGGAGCAATTGCTGGTCAAGTTCCTTTAGTTAGCGCTATTAATCATTGGGGTTGGCGATCAACTATTATCTCCCTAGCTGCCGTAGGCTGCTTATTAGCTTTACTCGTATGGACGGTGGTGCGAGATAGTCCGGAAGCTGTTTCAAAAGGGCATAAATTTCAACCGCCTCCTGAAAAAAGTGAATTAAAACGACTCCGGCAAGTCTGTAGTAATAAGCAGACTTGGTTAATTGCTTTGTATTCCTTTGCTATTTGGGCACCTGTTACTGCCTTTGCTGCATTGTGGGGTATACCCTTTCTAGTAGCTAGTTATGGCATTACTACAAAAGCCGCTTCTATGGCAAGCGCAATGATTTGGCTCGGTATTGGCTTGGGGAGTCCTTTAGCTGGTTGGTTCTCTGACAAAATTAATTCGCGATCAAAACCGCTCAGCTTTTCTGCATTATTAGGCATAATTAGTCTTACTATTGTTATATATTGCCCTCCTTTACCTTTACCTTGGCTATATCTCATTTTATTTATTTTTGGTTTAGCAGCATCAGGGCAATCATTAGCCTTTGGGGTTGTCAAAGATAATAATACTTCTTGTGTAGTCGGCACTGCTATAGGTTTTAATAATATGGCCGTTGTCGCAGGAGGAGCTCTATTTCAACCATTGATTGGAGTTTTACTTTACGTGAACTGGGGAGGCATCATACATAATGGCGCTCCATTTTATGGTATAGTAGACTATCAGAAAGCGCTTTTTGTATTACCTTTATGTTATATCATTGCGTTTTTTGTAAGTCATTTTTTGCTTCGAGAAACTTATTGTAAACCACAATATTCCAATGAAATTGCTAGTGGTATTTGAGTTCTTTATTAGCATTGCTACTTTAATCCAAGCTTATGTCTGAAAATAATAATAACAACTTATCGTCGCTTTCTTTAGCAAAGCAAAAACCTACTTTGCTCGCCGCTATTATCTGTATTCTTGCTTCTTGTTTTTACATGTACGAATTCATATTGCAAGTCTCACCGGCAGTAATGACAAATGAATTAATTAATGACTTAGGACTCAATGCTATTAGTTTGGGCACAATGGCCGCTTTTTATTACTACTCTTATACTCCCATGCAACTTCCAGCAGGGTTTTTATTTGATCGGTTTGGCCCTCGACGCTTATTAACTATAGCCGTTCTTACCTGCGCAATGGGTGCGTTCTTGTTTGGCTCAACCAGCAATGTGGCCACTGCTTCTGCGGGCCGATTTATGATGGGAACGGGTTCAGCTTTTGCATTTATAGGAACTTTAGTTCTGATTTCCCGCTGGTTTCCTTCTCGATACTTTGCTTTCTTAACAGGTTTAGTCGAATTAATGAGCTGTGTAGGAGCTATTGTAGGCGAAACACCATTAACCATTGCCGTAGGTCATTGGGGCTGGCGACAAACTATCACCATCTTAGGTATTATAGGTGTAGTTTTGGCCCTATTAATCTGGTTGATAGTACGAGATAGTCCCGAAGTTGTCTCAAAAGGACACAAGTTTCAACGTACTTCAAAAAAAAGCATACTCCAAAGCTTTCATCAAGTTGCTGCAAATAACCAAACATGGTTTATAGCGCTGTATTCATTTATGGTATGGGCACCTATTACTGCTTTTGCAGCATTATGGGGCGTCCCCTTTCTCGTTGTCGCCTACGGTATCAGCACTAAAGCAGCTTCTGCTGCCTGCACTATGATTTGGTTAGCTATTGGAATAGGCTGCCCGTTATTAGGTTGGTGGTCAGATAAGGTTAACTTACGTGGTATGCCTTTAAAGTTTGCTGCGAGCTTAGGTATCGTTGGATTAATACCGGTTATTTATGTCCCACACCTTCCCTTAGTTTGGCTTTATATTTGTTTATTCTTATTTGGTCTTGCCGCTTCGGGACAGTCACTCGCGTTCGGAGTAGTTAAAGATAATAATCACTCTAGTGTAGCGGGGACCGCTATGGGTATTAATAACATGGCTACCGTGGCTGGCGGAGCTTTATTTCAGCCGGTGATTGGTATATTTTTGCATTTAAATTGGAATGGAAGCTACCATAATGGTAGTCCTTTTTATAGCGTCGAAGATTACCGAAAGGCTTTTATCATTTTACCTTTTTGCTACCTAATAGCCTTGTTAATTGGAAAATTCCTAATACGGGAAACCCACTGCCAGCAACAAGTCGATGTCCAGGAGTAAAAGTAGTCCCCGCTGGTTAAAGCAGCATTTTAGCGATCCTTATGTAAAACGTGCTCAAAAGGAAGGATTACGCTCTCGCTCAGCTTATAAACTGTTGGAGATTCAAGAGAAAACCAAACTGATAAAGCCTGGGATGACTATCGTTGATCTTGGGGCGGCTCCTGGAGGGTGGTCACAATTAGCTTCTGGAATAGTAGGAAGTACGGGAAAGGTCTATGCCTTGGATATTCTACCAATGGAAGCTTTGAGCGATGTGGAATTTCTCCAAGGAGACTTTCGAGAAGAATCTGTTATGCAACAATTCTTACAGCGTGTACAATTAAAACCTATCGATCTTGTAATTTCTGATATGGCCCCCAACTTTAGTGGAGTGCGCAGTGTTGACCAACCTAGATCCATTTATCTAGCTGAATTAGCCTTAGATTTCGCTCGGAAAGTTTTAAAACCTAAGGGTTGCTTTATAGTAAAAACCTTTCAAGGAGAAGGATTTGAAGTTTTTCTAAAAGACTTAAGAAGCTTGTTTGCAAAGGTTACTATTCGAAAGCCTTCCGCTTCCAGAGGAAGTTCTGCAGAGGTTTATTTAGTGGCTATAGGTTATCATAAGGGAAAATAGTTTATTATTAATTTAGTCCTCTTTTTGGGATAGAAGCACTGAAAAAGAGCTTAAAATAATCGAAACCCCGAAAATTTAGTATATAATGCCCTCTTTGTGAGAAATGCGAGGTAGTCTAGCTTGAACGACATGCTGAAAAATCTTTTTTTATGGCTAATTATTGCTGTCATACTTATCTCGGTATTTAATAATCTCGAGCCTCGTAACAACGGCGGCGAACGCTTAACGTATTCTGAATTTTTGAAAGACGTTCAGCAAGGAAATGTCCAGTCCGTAACCATACAGAGTAACCAAGTTATAAAAGGACAGTTAAATGGTGACAAATCTTTCACCAGTTATATGCCTATTCCTGATCAGTATTTACTCCCTGAGTTGTTGAAAAAAAATGTCGATGTAAAAGGAGAACCTCCGCAACAGGAAAGTTTCTTGATGCGTATTTTTATTAATTGGTTCCCCATGCTATTACTCATCGGAGTATGGATATTTTTTATGCGCCAAATGGGCGGCGCTGGCGGAAAAGGTGCTTTATCTTTTGGACGTAGCCGTGCTCGCTTATTAGGGGAAGATCAGGTTAAGGTTACTTTTGCTGATGTAGCCGGTGCTGAAGAAGCAAAAGAAGAAGTCAGTGAATTAGTTGAATTTTTAAAAGACCCCGCTAAATTTCAGAAATTGGGCGGGAAAATTCCACGTGGCGTTTTATTGATGGGCCCTCCTGGAACTGGTAAGACACTTTTAGCTCGTGCTGTCGCTGGCGAAGCAAAAGTTCCTTTCTTCACAATCTCCGGATCCGATTTTGTTGAGATGTTTGTCGGTGTAGGGGCATCTCGTGTAAGGGATATGTTTGAGCAAGCTAAAAAACAAGCTCCGTGCATCATTTTTATTGATGAAATAGATGCCGTCGGTCGTCATCGTGGTGCTGGTTTAGGTGGCGGACATGACGAGCGCGAACAAACTTTAAATCAATTACTCGTTGAAATGGACGGCTTTGAAGGCAATGAAGGGGTTATTGTTATGGCCGCTACTAATCGGCCCGATGTTTTAGATCCTGCCTTATTGCGTCCCGGCCGTTTTGACCGACAAGTGATTGTAGGCCTTCCTGACATCCGTGGTAGAGAACAAATTCTAAAAGTTCACCTGAGAAAAGTTCCTTATGGAAAAGATGTTAAACCAGTGATTATAGCCAGAGGTACACCTGGCTTCTCTGGTGCAGATTTAGCTAATCTAGTCAATGAAGCTGCTCTATTTGCAGCACGCGAGAATAAATCCACCGTTGATATGGTTGACTTAGAAAAAGCCAAAGATAAAGTCATGATGGGAAGCGAAAGACGTTCCATGGTAATGAATGAAAAAGAGAAAAAATTAACGGCTTATCATGAAGCCGGACATGCGATTGTAGGGCGTTTAGTCCCTGACCATGATCCTGTTTATAAAGTGACTATCATTCCACGTGGTAAAGCGTTGGGAGTCACTATGTTCTTGCCGGAAGAAGATCGTTATAGCTATACCAAACAACGTTTAGAGAGCCAGATTGCCAGTTTATTTGGCGGACGTATTGCCGAGTATCTCATTTTCGGCCCAGAGCAAATCACAACAGGCGCATCAAACGATATACAACGCGCCACTGAAATTGCTCGAAACATGATAACTAAATGGGGTCTATCCGAACGTCTTGGTCCTATAACTTACAATCAAGAAAATGAAGAAGTGTTTTTAGGTCACCAAATAGCTAAAAATAATAAATTTTCTGACGACACAGCTCAATTAATTGATGAAGAAAGTCGTAATATTATTGATCGTAATTACAAACTTGCTGAAACATTACTACAAGAGAACATTGAAAAATTACATTTCATGGCAGAAGCGCTGATCAAATATGAAACCATTGACTCCAATCAAATAAATGACATCATGGAAGGAAAGCCCCCTAGAGAGCCTAAAGACTGGAGCAATGGAAATAAAAAAGATACCCACTCTTCTTCTGAAGAAAAAGACACAACTATAACTGATGGCGATCCAGCAACAGATAGTCTGTAATTAATCGAATTATTCTTGGATTCATCATGACAAAAACCCGCAAATATTTTGGGACAGATGGTATTCGCGGAAAAGTAGGTGAAAGTCCCATTACACCAGAATTTGTACTAAAACTAGGTTGGGCTGTAGGGAAAGTTTTAGCTAATGGGCAAAATAAGGTTTTGATTGGTAAGGATACCCGTATTTCTGGTTATATGCTCGAATCTGCCTTAGAAGCAGGTTTATCCGCTGCAGGAGTTGATGTCCATCTCCTAGGCCCTATTCCAACACCTGCTATTGCTTTTTTAACCTCTGACTTGGGCGCACAAGCTGGAATCGTCATTAGTGCATCACACAATCCTTATTATGATAATGGAATTAAATTTTTTTCTCATGATGGGACTAAATTAGCTGATGAGCTTGAATTACAAATTGAATCCCATCTTACACAATCTATTCATACCGTTGATTCTGCTAAATTAGGAAAAGCTATTCGAGTAGAAGACGCTAAAACCCGTTATGTTAATTTTTGCAAATCAACGATTCCAAAATCTTTTCAATTAAAGAGTTTAAAAATCGTTCTCGATTGTGCGAACGGTGCTACTTATCATATTGCTCCTTCATTATTCTCTGAATTAGGTGCAGAATTAACTGTGCTAGGTGCAAAACCAAACGGTTTAAATATTAACAAAGACTGTGGATCAACTCATTTAGAACATTTGCAAAAAACTGTTTTATCGAAAAAAGCAGATTTAGGTATTGCCTTCGATGGTGATGGTGATCGAGTATTAATGGTAGATAACTTGGGTGAAATGGTTGATGGTGATGAATTACTATTTCTATTAGCCCAACATGGTGTAAAACAAGGTTACGTTAAAGGTGGCATTGTAGGCACTGCTATGAGTAATCTCGGTTTGGAACTAGCCATAAAAAAATTAGGCCTGGATTTTATTCGTACCTCGGTGGGCGATAGATACGTTAATGAAGCATTACAAATTAAAAATTGGCAGTTAGGTGGAGAATCTTCTGGACATATTATTTCTCGTCGGGTAACTAAAACTGGAGATGGAATCATTATTGCATTACAGGTGCTAGAAGCTATTCAATCATCGGGCTTGTCCTTACATCTTGCTAAAAACGCGATGAAAAAATTTCCTCAACTATTAGTCAACATCCCTGCTGAAAATCCTTTAACTACGATGAACGACCCTAGCTTAAAAAAAGCTGTGCAAGAAGCAGAGTCTCTATTAAAAGATCGTGGTCGTATATTATTACGCGCCTCTGGCACCGAATCGGTAGTTCGCGTCATGGTCGAAGGCAGCGATTTATCTGAAGTACAAACTGTCGCGAATAAATTAGCTAAAATAGTTGAAAAAGCTAGCGTGTAGCTATCGTTCATACTTGGTGTTTATTCATCGATAAACAAATAGCTTGCTGTGAATTAACCAATTGAGCATGTTAGTTATTCGACAGTGACAGATTTTGCCAGATTGCGTGGCTGATCAACATCTGTCCCTTTTAAAATCGCTACATGATAAGCTAAAAGTTGCAATGGAATTGCAAAAATTATCGGACTAATCATATCGCTTGCTTTTGGCAGCAGAATGCACTTGCTATCATTCTCATTAGCCTCTAATTCTTCTTGCGCAAATAAAATAAGTTGACCATTACGCGCACGCACTTCCTGAATATTTGATTTAAGTTTTTCTAGCAAGGAATTGGATGGCACTAAAACGACTACTGGCATATTACTATCGACTAAAGCAAGTGGTCCATGTTTTAACTCACCGGCTGGATAAGCTTCGGCTTGGATATAAGAAATCTCCTTAAGTTTCAATGCCCCTTCTAATGCTACTGGAAAATGAATTCCTCGAGCAATAAATAAGGCATGCTCTTTATCGACAAATAATTTAGCCAATTTTTTTATTGCCGGATCTAATTTTAATGTTTGTTCTAAAAGTTTAGGTAAACTTCTTAATTCGGACAAGCAAGCCGTTTCCTGTTTTTCATCCCAGGTATGGGACAAACCTAAAAAAGAGGTTAACAGCAATAAAACCGTTAACTGTGTGGTAAACGCTTTAGTCGAAGCCACACCAATTTCCGGACCTGCTCGCGTTAATAATACAAAATCAGATTCTCGCACCATAGTACTTCCAGGAACATTGCAGATCGTTAATGTGGCTGCATAGTTTTCAGTTTTAGCTTGCCTTAATGCTTCTAAAGTATCTGCTGTTTCTCCCGATTGGGACAAAGCAATAAATAAAGTATCTGGCTGAATAATATGGGGGCGATATCGAAACTCACTTGCAACATCTACCTGACAAGGAAGACCAACCCATCGCTCTAACCATTGTGCTGCGATCAAGCCGGCATGGTAGCTAGTACCACAAGCTACTATTTGTATGTATTTAATTTTCGAAAACCGTTGTATAGAATTAACACCAAAAATTTCATCCCAAACTTCTGATTGGTTCACGAGACGACCTTCAAGCGCAGCATTAACAGCATTGGGTTGCTCAAAGATCTCCTTTTCCATGAAGTGTCGATACTTACCTTTACTCGCCACCTCTTGTGGCAGATCGATGGTATGTTTAGAGCGATGTACCTTTTTCACATTATTATCATAGATGCTGACTTTATCAGCGGTAATCTCAGCAATATCACCTTCTTGCAAATAAATAAATTGCTGAGTAACTTGAAGCAACGCTAAATGATCTGAAGCAATAAAATTTTCACCTTGACCTAAACCCACCATTAAAGGACTGCCTTTACGAACGGCTATTAAAGATTTTGGTTCATTCTGATAGAGAAAAACAATCGCAAAAGCACCTTCTAGACGTACTACTGTTTTCTGTACGGCTGCTAAAAAATTATTATTTTTTTTCAGCTTTTGATTTAATAAATGTGCAATAATTTCGGTATCGGTTTCCGATTCAAAAGAATAACCCGCTTTTATCAATTCTTGTCTTAAAGACAAATAATTTTCAATAATACCGTTATGAACTAGAGCGATATTGGAACCTGAAATGTGCGGGTGAGCATTAGATTCACTAGGTTTCCCATGAGTTGCCCAACGTGTGTGAGCAATACCAATATTACCTGATAAAGCTTGGGGCATTATTGCCTTCTCAAGCGCTGCAACTTTACCCACCGTGCGCCGGCGCTGTAAATGTTGCTTTAAATCCAATATGGCGATTCCTGCAGAATCATAACCACGATACTCAAGACGCTTCAAACCTTCAATAAGAATTGGAACTATATTACGCTGTGCTATGCCCGCTACTATTCCACACATATTTATATACCTTTTATACTCTTCGCAGATTTACTAGGGTTGGATATTTATTATACTCGCGGCAATTGGATTTTTTGAAGTGGCCCGCGTACTAAGCAACCGAGTGTATTATAGGATACATAGGATTGCGAGTTGTTGAGCGGCACGGCAACAAACAAAAGCTTAGGTGCGAAGGATATAGATTAACAGGGATTTTAAGTGATGAATATCGGTACAATACTAAAACAAATAAATAAAGGGATTACTCACTGCTTCTTTCCTTATAATTGTATTTTATGCAACGACAAAGCCAATAGAGAACTTGATTTATGTATTGAATGCGAAAAATCTTTGCCTTGGTTAAAAAATGTCTGTTTTTATTGTGCCTCCCCTTTAGTTTTTACAAACCAATCTGCTTGCGGTGCTTGCCTAAAAAAACCGTTGCCTTTTCATAAGCTATGCGTTCCTTTTTCTTACACAGAAATAATAAAAAAATTAATTACCGGCCTTAAGTTCCAGCAACGATTAATTTATGCACATATTTTAGGCACTTTGTTAGCCGAAAAAATCACCTCGGAATACCAAGCTGAAAAACTACCCGATATAATAATTCCAGTACCTTTACACAAAAGTAGACTGTATGAGCGAGGATTTAATCAAGCAATAGAACTAGCTCGTCCCATTTCTAAAAAATTAAATATACCGATTGAATATAAACGATGCAAAAGATTAGTGAACACCGTTGCCCAAACTAAGTTGCCAGCAAATCAGCGCGCAAATAATGTCAAACGTGCGTTTGTCGCACATCAGAATCTTGCTTATCAACATATAGCGCTACTCGATGACGTAATGACCACTGGTCATACGCTCATCGAGATGAGTCGCGCTTTATACGATGTGGGTGTAAAAAGAATAGATGTATGGTGTTGTGCCCGGACTTACTTAGACGGGAATTAAACCTACTTTCTATTATATACGGTACTAAATCTCTTAATACTGCTCTTCACGTTGCTCACGGCCACGATGGTAACCACCACCATTGCCACCACCTGAACCGCCCATGCCACCACGTCCGCCGCCGCCGCCGGTACGACGTCCGCCGCTGCCGCCAGCACCACCGCCAGTACGTCGTCCACCACCAGTACCGCCGGAGCTAGAATCAGGTGGATTAGCTTCAGAAACGGTAATAGTACGTCTTTCATGGATACTACCATGTAAAGCTTCTATAGCTTCTTTCGCTTCTTCAGGTGTGGACATTTCAACAAAACCAAAGCCCTTGCTACGGCCACTGTGGAAGTCTCGAATAACTTTAACAAAGTTTACTGTCCCAAAAGGGGTAAAAAGCTCTCTTAGTCCATCGTCATCGACGCTATAGCTTAAACCACCCACATACAATCTTTTATTCACGCAAAACCTCCAAAAGGCTAAAAAAGGCCACACCCAGGATATTAGTCGTT
>CANJLU010000010.1 GCA_947475085.1 Coxiellaceae bacterium | reverse complement strand
GGAATAAGCAATAAACTAATAATCAATAGTAGCTGTAGGGAGGTCCAATAAAGTGTAAATTTCAATAGTTTTCTTAGTGTTTCGGTCGTCAAATACCTGCCAGCCCAAACATAAATGAAAGGAATAAATGCAAGTGGCCAATGTAACCCTATGGGTTTAACACTACTCAGCAAGAAAAATATTAATAAGGGTATAAAAAAGAAATAAAATAAGGCTTGTTGCTTTAATTGCTGTTTAGGAAATTTGGCCACCGCGAATACTAACGGCGGTGTAATGAGGTACAATAAAATGAGCACATATCCGAATAGTGTCTTAAAACTAAAACCCATATCATTGTTTCGATTGTAAATATTAAATAAAATATTCGACCAATCATGTTGATAATTCCAATAGATATTCTGTACGGCGAAAGGCAGAGTAAACAAAGCTAACAAACCTAAACCGATAAGGCGTGCACGATTGGGTGCAATAAAAAGCAAATACACGGCATAGGCTAAGCCTAATAAACACGCAAAATACTTAGAGAAAAATGCTAAACCTAAAAACAATCCACCCAGAGCAAACCAACGCCAGTCGTCATTTTTCCTTAACGCCTGTAACACGCACATGACCGATAAAAAGGAAAATATAAATAAAGGCGTATCGGTGGTAATAATAATATTGAATAGACTAATCGGCGCGATCATTAATAGGATACTCGTCAGAGCCGCGCGCTCTGGATCCTCTGGTTTTAGGTATAGATACGTCACCACGCCTAATATAAGACTCGTGAAGAGTGCCGGTAGGCGTAGCGTCACAGCATGATGACCGAATTGCAACAGCGGATATAACACAAACCCTATCATCGGCGGATGATCATAGCCGCCGCCACTGAGATAAGCACCCCATATGGCATAATAGGCTTCATCCGCGGTAACAGGAATAAACCAGGCCAATAGGAATTTAATGGCGACTACGCCAAAAAGCGCTATAGCAACGCGGGTTGTTGGAGAAAAAGAGTGTTTCACTTGTTATTTTTAGTCGATATTGTAAATAAAAGAAACTATGCCGATACTAACCCTAGCCAAATGTAAAAACAAGATACGCTATACAAACTAAAAATTTTCCTTTTTAATCTAGGTACCGATTTCGGATTCGCTAAGAGAAGAAGTTTTAATGAAATATATCATCGTCATTCTATTTACGGCCTGTGTTGTTTATATCCATCGACGTGGAAAAGAGCGATATACATTTTGGCGACAGCTTTCTGATCATTCGACTTTTTTTGCACCGCTGAATACCTTTATGTACCTGTTTTCAGCTGTACCCAATACCCCCTATCTAAAATTGGACGATTTTCCTGAATTAGAGATTTTACGTCAAAACTGGCAACTGATTCGGGAAGAAGGCGTGAATCTATTAGCTCAACATCAGGTTAAAGCTTCTGAAAAGTATGATGATGCCGGATTTAATTCTTTCTTCAGAACCGGTTGGAAACGTTTTTATCTGAAGTGGTATAGCAGCCATCATCCTTCGGCCGCGATTCACTGCCCGAAAACCACCGCGTTATTAAAAACACTGCCCTCGGTTAAAGCCGCCATGTTTGCTGAATTGCCGGATAAAAGCCGTTTACCTCGGCATCGCGACCCGTATGCAGGTTCCTTACGTTATCATTTAGGTCTCATGACGCCCAATGATGATCGCTGCCATATCAATGTTGACGGCACATTATATAGTTGGCGCGATGGCGAAGGCGTCATCTTTGATGAAACCTATATCCATTACGCTGAAAACACCAGCGGTCAAAATCGTTTAATTTTATTTTGCGACATTGAACGACCCCTAAAATACCGTTGGGCACAAAAGTTAAATTACTTAATGGGTCGTTATTTAATGAGCGCTGCCGCTGCACCGAATGATGAAACCGATGATACCGGCGGTGTAAATCGCATTTTTAAATATGCTTATTTTATACGTCGCATCGGAAAGCGCATTAAGCTATGGAACAAGCCCACTTATTATTTAATTAAATGGACTTTATTTGGTGGCATCGCATCTGCCATCTTTTTTGCATTTTAATCGAACCGAATTGTATCTAAGTTTTAAGCAGCTTCTATGAAATGTCCTGCAGCGTATTCATGTAAAACACTGGCAATAAAGGTTTGATAAGGTAACCCTTTATAAGCTGCTTTTTGTTTCAGGCGTTCCAAATCACCACTCGAAAGACGAAGTGTTACCCGAGCATCCTTACGTTGAAAGTTAGCTGCAGCTTCTCTCGCTAAATGCATTTCTTTTTTGAGATTTTTAATACTTTTTAGTTTTCCGCGGTCAAGAGCCTTATCAATAGCATCACTCATGGCTTGTTCTTCTTTATCTAGCTTACTATCAAGCCTATTACTCTTCGTCTTTTTCATGCTTTTTACCTCGTAAATATTGCTTAGTTAATTTTCGGTGAAAGAAAATAGTCTTTAAAAAAATTGTATTTTTATCCTTTTTAACAAACGGAACTAAGCACACATAGTCATTGATGTTCACTATATATATCATTTGGTTGGGATACTTAGCGGAATTAGGGTGAGGTATTATATCTAGTATAAACCCCTCCTCTATCGCGGCAATCGCTTCTTCAAAGCTAATACCCCGCTCGCTTATGAGCTGCTGGTTTTTTTCTGCTGAAAACTCATAATTTGACTTACTCTCTTCCATGTTTTAAATGTACTACATTGTGCTACTTTTGTCAAAAATACCCTTGGCTATTTAATGGAATAAACCCACTTATTATTTAATTAAATGGACTTTATTTGGGGGCATCGCATCTGCCATCTTTTTTTCATTCTAATTGTCATTGCGAATACAAAGGAATATTGATCGTCATTGCGAGCACCCTAGGTGCGCGGCAATCTAGTATAAATTGTGGATAGCCACGCTCATTACATTCGCTGCCATGACGATGGTTAATGACAGTACGGTCTCATAAAGGTTTGTTCAAATTTTAAAAATTGTTGCTCTAATTTCCATTGGCTATCAGCTTTTTCATTGATAGCCAAAAAACGTTGACAACGTGCAGACAGTTTACCCGTGCTGACGCTATCACCACACGGTAAAACTGGATGTTGATAATGGACATCTTGCCATAAACTTTCACCCGGTAAAAAACTATACTGAATACTATTGCGTACTAATTGCTTTAAGGTTAAGTAAGAAAAATGATAATTTGACACGGCTAATTGGAATTGTTCGGTCAGATTGGTTCTTAACACGCCTTCATCATCCGTGGATAAAGCGACTGGTACGTGATGTTGTCTATATAGCAATATCGGATGTTGTTGACCTTTAACGTTCAAGATTGCTGCATTACTACTGAGATTGATTTCGACCAGTATCTGTTTTTTAGCCATTTCCTGCAGTAATTGCATAAAGTGATCTTCATGCCGAATATCGACACCATGACCAATACGATTTGCGTGTGCAAGCTCTACTGCTTGCCGAATATGAAAGCGTAAACCACTCATAGGCACCAAACCAGGCACCAATTCACCGGCGTGTAAACTAATTTTTACGTGGGGATAGAGATGATGTAAAAATCCTAGCATCTGCATTTGCAAGGTGTAATCACGCATGGCTATTTTTCCATCTTCCGCTTGCACTAAATTAATACCCACGACACGTGGATCGCGGTTCGCCAATTCGAAACCGGTTAATAACTGCGCAAACACTTGTGTTGGTGGCTGTTCGCGTAACACTTGATATAAATAACGTAATTTAAAATCGGGACACAGCTGCTTACCGGGCCCCGTCAAAAATCCTTGTATGTGCTTTTGGTAAGCATCGAATTGCTTGGAAATATCCGACACGATAGGGATAACCCCTGTTTTTAAAAGTTTTTCACGTAAGCAAGTTAAATTATCATCCCAGGCAAACTTACTGCCTAATAATCCCGATTTATCATCATCTGGCATGATCATGAGTTCCAGATACAACAGATTTTCTCGGCAGGCCCTTTGCACCGCTTCATCCACCATTTCGGCACGATGCTTCATTAAAATAGGTAAATATTTTTCAAACGTCGCAAAAAAATGATCGTGTCCCGATTCTTTCCCGGGTCGAAAATGTCGCATCGACCAGGCGTCAATGGTTTGATTGTATAAAGAAGGAAATTTTTGGATCTGAGCTACTGAGTATTGTTTCGGGCAATTCAGATCGCTATGCACAGCAAAACTGTTGGCGTTAACACACAAAGCATCGTGTTTCGCATAACGCAGCATATTTTCTGCCATACTCACACCGCCAAGATGATTATGTAGATCACCGCCTTTCGGCATCGCCTGCAAAAAAACGCTTAATTTTTTTGGCTGGGTCTGTATTGAATCAAAATACGCAGCCGTTGCCAGTGACGCATCGGTTTGTGCCACGCATAGACTAAAACTAAATAACAATATGACAAAAGTAAGTATGCGCATCATTAAACGTCTCTCTTTAAAAAATAAACGTCTATCCAGTGACGAGCTAATTTCGTTGTGCTTGCTTAAATAAATTAAAAAAATTCATGGTGGTTTGTTCGGCAATTTCATCTAAGGAACATTCACGCAATTCGGCTAAACATTCGGCAACATAACGCACATACGCAGGTTGATTCTGCTTACCGCGAAACGGATGCGGCGCTAAATAAGGCGCATCCGTTTCAATTAACAGACGTTCCAAAGGCAATTTTTGCGCGATAGATTTTAAATCCGCTGCATTTTTGAAGGTTAAAATTCCGGAAAAAGAAACATAAAAATTATTCTCTTTAATAGCCACTTCAGCCATCGCTAAATCTTCAGTGAAACAATGTAATACACCTCCCACTTGCTCGGCGCCCTCTTCTTTTAAGAGTCGTAGCGTATCTTCGCGCGCCTGCCGTGTATGCACGATAAGCGGCTTATTCACGGCAATGGCAGCACGAATATGTTGACGAAAACGCTGCTGTTGACATTCTTGTTGCGTATTTTCCCGATAATAATCCAAACCGCTTTCACCAATAGCCACCACCTTAGGGTGTTGTGCAAATTTAATCAATTCATCTAATGTGGCTTCTTCAGCAACTTGTTCGGTGGGATGGACACCCACTGAAGCAGAAACATCTTTAAATTGCTCAGCAATCGCTAACACCGCTGGAAAATTGGCTAAATCTATACATACACACAGAAAATGGCCGACGCCTTGCTCTCTAGCAAAGTCCAGACAGGCACTTAAGTCTTTTTTAAAATAATTTAGATCCAAGCGATCCAGGTGGCAATGTGAGTCAACTAACATGATTTACCTTGTATAGCCCAACGAGCAAACAGATCTTCTAACATTAAAGATAGATTCAGCGTAATTTTAGCCGTGTGCGCGCGTAATAGCATTAAGCCCTCATAATACTGTAGCAAAAAATCCGTCGACAAACACGTCGCTAACTGCGCCAGCGCGTCTTCTATGGCTGTATATCCATTCAGTAACTGGCATTTTAGCAATTCGCTAACGACATTCAATAAGGTAGACAATAATTGCTGCACATCAGTTTTCACATAACGCGCAGCACAGAGTATCGGATCCAGTTTTTGATCGAATAAATGTGCTAATGATGCCAATAATTCGGTATAAAACAGATAATAATTCTGCTGCGCATACGTTAATGCGAGTAACGGTGCTCCGGACGATAAATGATGTAGTTTATCTAGTGGTGTTGACGCCGGGAGTTGCTGTGCTAACCAAGCCGTCGCTAGTGATTTTTCGGGTGTCGCAAAACGTATCACTTGGCAACGGCTGCGGATAGTGGGTAATAAACCTTCAATTTTTTCAGTCAATAAAATAAATAAGGTACGTTCGCTGGGCTCTTCTAAACTTTTTAATAAGGCGTGACTAGCAGCCACCAATAAACTATCTGCTGGATTAATCAGAATAATTTTATAGGCTGCTTGACTGGTGTGATTTAATTTTTCGATCACCGTACGTATTTGATCAATTTTAATCCCCTGACTAGATTTTTCTGTAGCCAACAGACACAGATCCGGATGTGTACCCGCTGTCACCCAGGCACAATCGCAACAAAGCTGACATGCAAACTGCTGCACAGGCTGTTTACATAATAAGGTTTTGGCAAAATTTGTCGCAAACAAGGCTTTACCTAAGCCGCTTTGCCCTACCAGCAACAAGGCATGCGGTAAACGACGCTCTTGATGACAACGATAAAGCTGTTGCCATTGTGGAATATGCCATGGTAAAGGCGTCGAATAGTTAGCCAACATCGTTATTCATCCGATTTTACCCATAGTGCTAAGAGTTGATCCAAGACTTGCTTAATTTGTTTTTGCACATCCTTTAATGAACGACTCGCATCTATCATATAATAACAGTCAGGCATTTGTTTGGCGCGTTCTAGATAGCTGGCACGCGCACGCGAAAAGAAATCTTGTTTTTCTGCTTCAATGCGATCCACGGCTTTTCGATGATGCGTGCGGCGTAAGGCAATATCGACCGGCGCATCGAGCAGTAACACCGCATCGACTTTCAAATCTTGTTGCACCCATAATTGTAAACTACGAATAAAGGCGAGATCGATGCCCCTACCGCCGCCTTGATAAGCATAACTGGTTTCGGTAAATCTATCACACAGCACCCAATCACCACGCTGTAAAGCCGGTTTAATCACATAGTGTATGTGTTGTGCGCGTGCAGCAAAAAATAATAATAGTTCTGTTTCAGGAATGATGGTTTCCGGTGCAAAATCGGATTGTAACACTAAAGCTCGTATCGCTTCGGCCACTTCTGTGCCGCCTGGTTCACGCGTGACGGTCAGTGCGATGCCGGCTTGCTGTAAATAATCAGCAACAAATTTGAGTTGCGTGGACTTCCCTACCCCTTCTATGCCTTCCAAGGTGATAAAACGCGCCTGAGTGATTTGCATAACCCTTCCACATAAGTATTTCAGCAATTATACGCATAATAGTAAGGGTTTCGCGAATACTGCTTAGCAAAGCTCGTCTCGTTGCAAGCGTGTAAAATATTAATTGTCACCGTAGATGCGAGGCCATCCATGGATGGCCTCGCTCATTACATTCGCTCACCATGAGGTATCTATTCCTTTAAGATTACCCTCGACCATATTTTCTTATTCCATCCTGCAAGTGTTTAAACGCCCAATCACCCTCTGAAGTTTTTTCAGTTTGTGATAACACTTGTTCTCGCTTTTGTATTTGTTTAACCACCGCAGGAGCAAATAAAGAAGCTATCCATTTACCCAAATAGGCATTCCCGAAGAATGTTCCAGCATAGTTGATAGCCGAATTCGCAGGCTCTGCGTTAAATTTGGAAGAATCATTTGCCACTTGCGTAATAGGTTGTTTACCGGGCTGGTTGAACATTGAACTAATCACATTAACGCTAGTCTGGAAAATACCCGTTTGTCTCGGAGCAGCATTTGTTATTGAATGTTCTTCTGAGCGTCCAACAGAACGACGCCGTCTAAAGTGATCAATATCATTCCTTTCTTCATTTGAATAGTCTTCGGTATGATCTTCTTCTAGGGAGGTCGCGTTAATCTCGTTACCCGAATAATGTTCTTGATCCTGATTAATTTCAACGCTTGCATTAGTCGTTTGACTGGTAAAATGTGAAATAAGTTGCGTGGAGTTCATAATCGCTGAAGATTCTGCTCTTAAGCGAGCTTCGAGATTATTGCTCGCCTCATCAAAATCTTTAGCAGTAGCAATCGCGATCGAATTATTTTTTAACGCAATTTTTCTATTAGTAAATTGTAAAAACAAAGTTTGCAACTTAGATTCTATATAAAAATTCGCTAATAGCAGCGTAAACGGTGTAATGGGATTAGAACTATTACTAAATGTATTCGTCCAAAGTAGATTAGTTTGATTTTGCTGAAAAAAAGCACCTGCTTGATAAGCTTGAGAAACAATAAGATCAGTACCCGGTTCGACATCGCTGGCAGCAATAATCGCAAACGCATGCTGTGGATCAATTTCTCTCGGTAAAGGTTTTAAACGTAGATGCGAATGCCGACCCACGATCTGCTGCGGTGCTTTCACATCAAAAATGATATGTAAATATTTTTTGTACCAATGATTCAGAAAAGCATCTTTCAATCGCACATTGATCACTTCAATAATGGCACCTTGACGTCTAAAAGGTGTCACTATTCCAAATAAAATCAACATATCATGACCCAGGTTATTGCTACGATTGGGCGTAACAAAGAGTATCTTTGCAGTGGCATTATTTTCAGCTTGAACTTGAGCCGTTAACGATCGAAAATCTAAGCTGTCAATATGCCTATCCTCTGGACGACGATACAGGACGACTTCATTTAGAGGTAATCGCGACGGAGATAAATATTTCATACCCGATTTAAGAACAATAAGACCTTCGCCACCATTCGCATTCAGATGGGTTCTAACATCGGGATTGTTATTCATCACTATTTTACCCTGATGACCGATGACAATCTGTTCACCGTTTTCCGTGCTTAAGAGACAAATACAATTCCATTCTTTAGCCTTCCATGCATACTGTTCCATTATCGCACTGACATTGTTATTCAGATTGTGCTGAATAAGATAAAGATGGTTGTTGCCTATTCTCAATTCAGCGTTAGTTTCAGCCTCTTCAACATTGCCTATGAAATGCAAGCTCGGGTTATCTACTAAATTACTATGCAGTGCGAATTTAAAATCTCCCGCCAGCGTATCATTGGATGTGTTGATTAAATTTACCTGTAATTTAGTCGCTTGCGCTTGATTATCTGCAGATTTAGCAGAGTATGTGATAGTAGACACTTCGGAAATGGGCGCATTAAAAACAAATTGCTGATTGAGTCCTTGCGTATTACTACCCTTATCCATAGCGGTTAAATTGACGGTTACTTCTCCTTCACCAGGTAAAATATAATAAGTAAAGTTACCGACTTCTGCCTGATTCGTTACTGTAATATTCGGCTTTAAATGCATTTTCAAATTATAATGACAACTCGCATTGCTAGGAATTAACAGTGTATCCGAATTGTTTAGCGTCGGTGCGCCACCGGTATCGATCACTTCACTATCACAACCCGCCGTCACAGCAAGTGGAAAAGCTCCTCCGAATAGTTTTTCCGTGCGAGTAAACTCTAGTGTTTTATTTACATATGTTATAACACCGGCAGCCAAATTGACTTCGATACGATCGACGTTATCGGGTAGAAATCCTCCTAATAGAAAACCATCTGATCCAGCTGCTCCGTCTAAGCCTCGCCCACCTTGGTTATTAACACCCGTAACAATTTCTTTCGCGTCAAAGTAGAAAATATCGTCTTTATTGCCTCCTGTGCAAGCACTAGCACCATCAGTGATTCTAAAAAAATTAATTTGCTCATGAAAACCCATTGCATATTTTATTCCATTAAAAAAGGCGATGTTGCCTGTACTGTTACTATTCGTAAGACCTATGGCTCCATCGCAAGCATAAGCACCCCCTTCAGGGAGAGCTTTACCAGTGCCTGTAGGTACACAAAGCAGCTCGCTGCCGGCAGGTGGCGTAATTTCTTCGTCGGTTAATTCAAAACCAATCTGCTTATCAGCAACATTAACGGAACTCGTTTCGATAGTGGAAAAAAGCGGGATATAACTGGTTGTACAGCCCTTCTGAAAGGTTCTGGTCCTACGACAAACCTCTTTATCACCGGTTTTCACTATGCCTGGAATAATAACGTGTTTAATTTCTGGATGATTTTTCAAAAAGTTCAATTGTTCAGTCAAGATTTGTTCATATTGAGTGATTTCATCCATCTGTTTTTGATACGCTGAACGAAAACCAAAAAACAAACGCACACCTTCCATCCATTTTTTCAACTCCGACAAATGCAGTAGGTGTTCTTCAAGGTCTACTTGTTCTACCGTCTTATAGATTTTATCGCCGAGCATGACCACACCCACTACTGCTTCACCTAGAGGTCCGGTTACCTCGGAAAAACCCATGGCTGCAAATGCCTCGGAGCTAATCTCTACCACTTCTACACCACCAGCGCCTAAATCTACACCTAATTGCACGCCATCACTGATCATCCCAATCAGCGCATCGGTATTGTTAGTGTTGTTTTTATAGGCATAAAATTCCTCATAAAAATCTACCGCATTAAATAGCGATGTACCCACTCGGCGTAAAATAGGTGTCGTGCCACGTAGCAATTTACCCGAAAGTACTTTTCCTTCTGCTAACCATTTGAGCCCTTGCGCGCCCATCTTTGTAGCGGCTTTTTCAAAGATTTTATTTAACCCCTTAAAACCCGCCAGCTGAATAGCCAAGAATGGATCACCTTTCATCCAGTCTGCTAATGCGTCTAGGTTAAATACACCTTCCGTTAAACCAGAAGAAATTCCGCCCACTTTTTGTAGATACTTAATCATTTTTTGATTATGCACCAACGCTGAGATTTCTTTTTGTTTAGTTCCGCCGATATTGCGCATTGCAACATGTTCTAAAACTTTAGATTGCAGGTCTTCGGGTAATTCGCGCAGTTCTCCAAGCAAGTGTTCGCTATCTAATTCACAAAGACCAACATCGCGTCTGCGTCTTGTACCCATACAGCGCAGAGTACTTGGCAAAGCTGAACCTAAATAACGATCGAGTAATGCTTTTTTGAGTAAACCTCCCTGAAAATTTTGCGACTTTCCGATAAGCTCGTTTTGGATAGTAATGAAAGGATAAAGCTCTTGATGATTCCAAGCGTTTGTCTGATCGGATCGAGAATTAAAGAAAACAACCTTAGCATGTATTTCAAGTTGTTGAGCGGCATAAGTGATATCGGTAAAGGGTATAGTTCTATCTGCTAAGGGTTGACTAAAATCAACTTTGTTTAACGGGCGTAAATAATCCGCTTTATTTTTTTGTAAAAAAAAATTAACTTCTCTTGAAGCAAGACTACTATCGGCAAGATCAGGTGTGGCATGAATTAATTGTTGAGCATCCACATCAAACACCACTGCTTCTGGGCAAGATTTAATACCTAAATCTGCTGCTTTAACAATAAATCTATCTTGCTCTGCATAGATTTGTTTCAATACTTGATCAATATTATTCTCCGAAATCAAGGTGGTACTAGTACTTGATACTGTACTAACACGATCCCTCCCTCCTATCAGATAGAGATGAATATTATTTTGACCTGGAAATTCCTTCAATAAATTTTCAATAAAACTCAATGGTCCAGAAAAACGATCAAAATGTGCTAAAACCACTTTTCCAGTCCCAGAGACACGATCTTGATCAAAAGCCACCACAGCAACACATTGTTGAATATTATAAGTGCCTAATTTTTCGCGGTAAACGATACCCATTTCATGTTGTAAAACCACATGCGCATCCACATCTGGATCGCCTTGTGTTAATTTATAAGCGTGATAGTAATGATAAGATTCGTGTGCCTGCAAATCATCGCTAGAAAAAGACGCTGATATATAGTTCTGTTCTCTGAGCTCTTTATATAGGCCAGCTAAGGCAAAATGGCCCTGCAATTTTTCCTGGTTATCTAGAGAATATAATTTAATTCGATGTTCAGTTTCATACTGCGTTATTAAGGCATCATCCATGCCAATGTAGGTCTTAGCTAAGCTTTGATAGCATTGTTCCAATTTTGCGTAGTTTTTCAGACGCGCATAAATTCGTATCGCAGATTCGATACTAATCCTTGCTTGGTTATTATCACTGACTGCTAAAAATCCCTCACCTAAATTAAAAAAAGTAGCCGCTTGGGCTAGATCAGTTCGATAACCTACAGAGTGTTTATCTATTACGTCGAGATTATGAAAACTAGTGGGTGATTGTAATATTTGATTTTTCCACACATGATATTTCTCTTGATGGACACTTTTTAAGCTAGCAACATAATCCTCCTGAAAAAATTCTTTTTGTGTATCAGTCGCTATTTTTTTCGCTCTGCTAATTAAATCTTGAATATCTGCTAAGGGTACAGAATTGGCTTGCCGATGTTGTTCAGCATCTAAGGAGAGACCTTCTAGTTCCGCAGATAAAAAATTGGTTGCTCGCCAATGGTCTAGATGGTTATCTAAATTATCGATAGCATCCTGTAATTGCTTGATTTCTGGAGATGCGCTGACGTGCTGTGCTACTTCATCTGAACCACCTAACAAACTTTCCAATTCGTCTGTGGCAGCAGTCACTTCATCAACTAAATTCTGGACTAGTTTGACTTCATTAATTAAACGCGTTGCCAATTGTTGGGCTGTCTCACCCCGACTATTCGTAATTGCTAAATCATCTGGCGTCGCAACACGCAGTAAAAACGCTAAGACTTTAGGTCCACGTTTTGCTTCCAATATGGCCTCATGTAGTGCAGTATTTTCAGCGTTATTCTTAATACTTAATATTTTTTCATGTGAAAACAGATAATCTTTTTTATAAATCGCTGCCACCACTTCCGGATTACTGTAAATGACTGCGCTGGTTAGCGGCGTATTTCCATTTTTATCTTTAATATTAATGGCTTCTAGATGTGGAATAATCAATTCCGTAATCTGTTTTTCTTTTTGCATCTGTGCGGATTCTTTTTGTTTTTCGTCTTCATTTCGATAATCAACCACCATATGCAAAGCCGTTTGTTGATCGCGATCCACCAGCCGAAAATTGGTATCTTTAAAATCAGCAAATACCTTAACGATTGAGGGTTTTAAATTGACAATCGCCCGATGTAGCGTAGAAAAATTTTCCAAACCAGATTGCAGATTGACATCGGCACCATCAGCACCATTAGGACGCTTTGCTATCAATTTTTCTACAATCTTAGCGGCTGCCTGCTCTGTCGCTTGCTCAGTTGTCAATTGTGAAAAATCTTGACCGGTTACAGTAGAAAGTTCCGCAGCCGTCACTGTTGCTTTGCTTTCAATAATCGCTACTAAAGGTGTGCTTTCACCGGTAAACTCCTGTTCGGTTCCTTCATAAAAGTCTTTAAATTTGATATGACCGTTGCCGAGATTCGGATCGGCGTTATAACCTAACAAAGCATTAACAGACCGCAATTTCAATTCTTTACACGCATCATACAAAGGAGTTTTATGTTGAGCATCTTGAAGATCAAGATCATGACCGGTTTCCTTAAGAAAAGTAATTAAAGATAAATTTTCTTCTACTGCGGCTAGATGTAAAAACGATTTGCGATTAGTTCGAGTTACAACAGAAAGTTTTTTATCTTTTAAAGCATGTCCATTAGGTAAAAAATTATTCAATCCAGACTGTTTAATTTGGAGAAGATCATTTGCATTAAGATTAGCTTCATTGGCTCGGATATAAGCCGCTAAAAGTTGATATCGATGATTGAATTCGGTTTCTGATATGGGTGCATAACGCATTTTTTTATTTTTCTCGGTTTATATTATCAAATTGAACGGGCGCGAAATATAACGATATTTTTTCAGTTTGCATAGAAATTTTTTATAAAAATTTAAACAAAGGATAGATATATCTAATAAAAATTAAAATAATTTAGGTAGTAAAACGACACTACGAGAAGGACTAATTGGGTAATATTTACTCGCATTTAGAGTGGTATAATCAATACTTCTCTGCGTCTAGGGATTATTTGAAAATCAAAGGGAGCTTATGCCGAACTATTTACAACAAGTTGCAGAAATTGAGAGTCAACTGTTAATTGAAATGTTAACTACTCTACAAAAAGAAGCAGAAAGTCTGGATGTAGTCAATAAAAATCTGTTAATCAAGCTACTCACGTTAAAAATTAATCAATCCAATCAATTAAAAGAGATCAGCGGCGGATTTTCTAATGCAACCTATCATTACCTTAAAGAGAATCTAGTGTTACGTTTTCCAAAAGTTTATAATCCCTTCTATCCTAAGTTAGCAATTGAAATACAAAATCTGATTCCGGCTAGATTATTGCATCTAACGCCTTTGAAACCTGTGGCCTATTATGCAAAATACAGCGTGCTGGTCACGGAATTTATCCCCTACTATCAGTCTTTTTCAGCTACTAATTTAAAAAATACCACTAAATTAACCGCTCTGGCACATTTAGTTAAAAAATTACATTATTCGCCCTTTAACTTTAAAAAAAATCCCGAAACAGCGATTTCTTTTATCGACGAGTCATCCAAAAATTTTCAAATTATAAAACCTATCTTAAATAAAAAAGATTATCAAATATTAAAAAAACTAACTGGAATTAAGCATTTTCTTGAAAAATCCACATTACTAAAATTTCCTTGTCATGGAGATTTACATCATTTTAATGTGATCGAAATGAAGGGTCATTTGCAATTAATCGATTGGGAATTGTCTAGTATGGAAGATCCTGCTTATGATATTTCTAGATTGTTCTGTATAACTGGCTTTAATCGTGAGCAAAAAGAGATGTTTTTACAAGTTTATAAAAATTCTTATAATATTCCGCTATCAGAATGTCACATTAAGGAGTTAATTAAGCGCATCCAGCTTTATGAATCCTTAAATTATTTTTCTATCGTTATTTGGGCAAAATATGCCATGCCGTTTTTTTATGAGGATAAACGCATACTGCTACAGGAAACGATAGCCAACTTTGCGGCAAAAGATCAATTGATTCGCTATTAGTGTCCGTAACATAGATTGCCGCGCGCTACGCGCTCGCAATGACGATTAATATTATATGCGCTCACCAAGACGAGCGTTTGTTTCCTGCGTTATACAGGTAAGCGCATAGATAAAAAACTAAAGCTCACTCAGTTTACAAAAAAACGACCGCATTGACTTATTTAAATACCACAGACTTTGACAGGATTTTCTTTTTTTCACATACGGATAACGCTGATCTAACTGGTAGCGTTGTACCGCTAAATTATGTTCCGCTAAATGTGCAGAAAACTGATGCGTACCATCACCTTTTGCCACAAAATATAAATTTTGACTATGATCCGGATGCAAAGCGGCAGTGATGGAAGCCAAACTCGGGCTTCCTATCGGTGTAGGCGGCAAACCTCTACGCGTGTAGGTATTATACGGCGTATCTTTACGCAAATCTTCAATAGTTATTTTACCAGTATAGTGCACACCTAAACCATAAATAATACTGGCATCAATTTGTAGAGGAATGCCTGCTTGCAGACGTCGCACGATCACACCGGCAATCATCGGCCGTTCTTTAGCAATCGCAGTTTCTTTTTCAACTAGGGACGCGGCTATCAATGCTTGATAAGCAGTTTTATAAGGTAAATCGTCAGCGCGCGCTTTCCAGACGTCATGTAATTTTTTTTCCATTAACTGGTATGACCATTTTAATAAATCACTATCTTTTGCTCCTGCACTAAAATAATAGGTGGCGGGATAAAATAAACCTTCCGGATTTTGTGCTGGCAAACCTAAATTCGCTAAGACTTGTTCTGAAGATACATGCTTTAATTGATGTTTAACCACGATTAAATGATTTAATGCCGTAATTAATTGTTGAAACGTCCAACCTTCAACAATAGTAAAACGATGGAAAATGCCTTTCCCGGCTAACATTTGATCCAGCAACTGACCCGGTGTCGTTCCCGGATCAAAATCATATTCACCGGTTTGTAATTTACTGGTCGCCCCTTTAACATACGCTAATAATAAGAAAAAACGTGGATGCGGCATGTAGCCTTTACTTTGCAAATCCGCGACTAAATGATGTACCGAAGAACCGGGCGCAAAGACGATATGTATGGTTTGCGTCTTAGTTAAAGGCGACACTAAAAACCGGTGATAATGCGCAACAAAATACGTGAATGAAAAAGCGACGAATAGAATGACTAAGGCGATCAGTATCCATCTCTTAGTCATTAGATCTCATAACCGAGCAAAAAGCAATGACGCATTGGTTCCACCAAATCCAAAAGAATTAGATAATGCATAATCCATTTTTATTTCTTGCGGTACATTCGGGACAAAATTCAAATCGACAAAGTCATCATCGGGAATATTCAACTCAGGTGGATTACCCGGGTTATCTAAATTAATAGTAGGCGGCGCTTTTTGTTCTTTAAGTGCCAATATAGTGAAAATAGCTTCCACCGCACCGGCAGCACCTAACAAATGGCCGGTCATTGATTTAGTCGAACTAATCGCCATTTTTTTAGCATATTCGCCAAACACACGGCGAATGGCACGCAATTCTAAATAATCGCCTTGCAACGTCGACGTGGCATGCGCATTGATATACGCCACTTTTTCTTTATCGATATTAGCATCATGCAAGGTATTTAACATGGCCGTCATTGCACCTTGCCCGTCTGGTGCGGGGCTGGTCATGTGATAAGCATCGGCACTCATACCAAAACCGACGAGTTCAGCGTAGATCGGTGCATTACGTTGTTTGGCTCGCTCATATTCTTCTAGGACTAAAATACCGGCGCCATCACCTAACACAAAACCATCACGTGCTTTATCCCATGGACGACTGGCTGCTTGCGGGTCTTTATTCCGATTAGATAAAGCACGACAGGCAGAAAAACCACCCAAACCTAACGGTGTTGTCGCCATTTCTGAACCACCAACGACCATGACATCCGCATCACCATACAGTATGGTTCTTGCTCCTAAACCGATATTGTGTGTACCCGTGGTACAAGCAGTTACCACAGCCATATTAGGGCCACGTAATCCATAACGTATAGAAATTTGGCCGGCTAACATATTAGTAATAGCGCCGGGTATAAAAAAAGGAGATATTTTTCTGGGGCCACCTTGTTCTAATTTAGCATGATTTTCTTCAATAAAAGGTAAACCGCCAATGCCTGAACCTACCGCAACACCGATTCTGTCGGCATTTTTTTCTGTCACTTCGAGCTTTGAATCCACCATCGCTTCTATTGCTGCTGCTAAACCATATTGAATAAATAAATCCATTTTGCGAGCATCTTTCGGTGTAATACCATATTTTTCTGCCTGAAAATCACGCACGCTGGCAGAAATTTGACAGGGAAAAGCGGAAACGTCAAATTGGGTGATAGCAGAGACGCCACTTTTTCCAGCTAATATTGCTTCCCAGGTTGTTTTGGTATTAAGACCCAACGGTGTCATCATACCCACACCGGTTACCACTATACGTCGCTTTTTTTTCACGTTCGCCCCCTACAAATGAACCACTCTTCGCATTTGAATTTTTGTCTGAGTTGCCGTTCAACTCGCAATCCTCATGTATTCATACACTCCGGTTGCTCATTTTTACGGCGCCTTGTGACAAAAACCCGATTGCTGTGAGTACTAATATTAAGATGGAATTATTCTTCGGTTTCTTCAGAGTCTTCAGTTTCGACTTGATGTTTTTTGATATAATCGACGGCTTGTTGAATAGTGCGAATTTTTTCTGCTTCTTCATCTGGAATTTCGGTATCGAATTCTTCTTCTAAAGCCATGACTAATTCTACGGTGTCTAAAGAATCGGCACCCAAATCATCGACAAAAGAAGCTTCCATAGTGGCTTCTTCTTCTTTTATTTCAAGTTGATTAACCACTACCTTCTTCACACGTTCTTCAATTGTACTCACTGAGAATCTCCCCTATTTAGTATAAATAAAACCTGTCGCTTAGTTTATTCAATTCCTGAATGAACGCAAGTCACTTTACTTAAATTAAGTAATAAAGTTTAGCTACTTATAAACCTAATCCGTGTTATCAAGCAATTCCTGTTCAATTCATATACATTCCGCCATTGACATGTAAAGTGTTCCCGGTCACATAGTTAGACCAATCCGATGCTAAATATACGCAGGCATGCGCGATATCCAGCGCTGAACCTAAGCGTTTTACGGGTATCTTTTCTAATAATGCAGAGCGTTGATTGTCATTTAATTGGCTGGTCATATCAGTTTCTATAAATCCTGGCGCCACCACATTCGCAGTAATATGACGCGTTGCCACTTCTTGAGCTAAAGCTTTAGTAAAGCCAATTAATCCGGCTTTTGCAGCAGCATAATTGGCTTGACCTGGATTTCCGGTACACCCTACTATAGAAGCAATATTAATAATACGGCCATATTGTGCTTTCAGCATGGGTTTTAGACACAGTTGCGTTAATTTAAAAACCGCGCTTAAGTTAGTTTCTAACACCGCATTCCATTCATCTGCTTTCATGCGTAATAAAAGATTATCACGCGTAATACCGGCATTATTCACCAATATATTAGGTAGTCCAAACGTAGCTAATTCGCTTAATAAATTTTTTATCGATGCATCATCGTTTAAATTTAAAACGAAACCTTTACCCTGCAAACCTTGCTCTTGTAAAGATAATGAAATTTTTTCTGCGCCAGTAGCGCTGGTCGCTGTTCCAGCCACTAATGCACCTTGTTGTGCCAGCGCGACAGCAATCGCCGCACCGATACCACGACTGGCACCGGTTACTAAGGCCACTTTATTTGCGAGTAATAACATAAATTATCCTATTAGACTTCTTTCAAAAAAACTCTTAACCGATTAAAGCTTCTTGAAGTATTTCCGGATCTTGTATCGAAAGTGTCGGCATCGAGGTGATGCGTTTATTTAAACCCGCTAAAACTTTACCTGGACCGCATTCAATGAATTCTTCGATGCCACGTTTCTCAAGATCTTGTATTATTTCTACCCAACGCACGGGACTATACAATTGTTCAACTAAGGCTTTTTTTATCAGACGTGGATCGTGTTCAATGCCAACATCAACATTATTGATATAAGGGATATGCGGTACTGAAATATGAATGGTTTGCAAGGTTTCTGCTAAATGTTCTGCAGCAGGTTTCATTAAAGCGCAGTGTGATGGCACACTTACCGGAATAAGTTTGGCTAATTTAGCGCCGGCTTGTTTTGCGTGTTCGAGCAATCGCTGCACCGCAGCCGCATCACCTGCCACTACCGTTTGCCCGATGGAATTATAATTAGCTGGCGCTAACACTTGACCTTCAGCCAGAAACTCACACAAAGCTTGTAATTTATCATTGTCTAAACCCACAATAGCCGCCATCGCACCGACGCCGGGTGGTACCGCTGCTTGCATAAAGCGTCCTCGTTCAGCAACTAAACGTACCGCCGTCATAAAATCCAGCGCTCCGCCACAGACTAACGCAGAATATTCACCCAAACTATGACCTGCCATAAACGTTGGTTTACTACCGCGTTGTTGCTGCCAAACCCGCCATAAAGCGACACTCGCTGTCAACAAAGCCGGTTGCGTGTTTTCAGTTTGATTGAGTACCGCTTCTGGACCTTCTTGACACAATTCCCATAAATCAAACTTTAAGACGTGCGAAGCCTCCATAAAGGTTTCTCGTATTAAAGAATAGTCTCTAGCAAACTCCGCTAACATACCTAAAGTTTGCGAACCTTGCCCCGGAAAAATAAATGCAATTTTTTTAGTCATAATTACCTTTGCACACTTTAAAAATTTATGAATGCATCGTCATGGCGAGGCCGAACGCCAGTGAGGCCGTGGCCATCCAGTTGGATTGCCGCGCGCTACGCGCTCGCAATGACGAGGTGTACTTTTGCGTTCGCATTAACCATTTTTTTTAAAAACGCACTAGGGCGGAACCCCACGCTAAACCTGCACCAAAGCTTTCCATTAATAATAATTGTCCACGTTGCACACGACCATCGCGCACTGCAACATCTAAAGCTAACGGAATAGAAGCAGCCGATGTATTGCCATGTTGATCTAATGTCACTACTACATGTTGCATCGTCATTTTAAGTTTATTCGCCATCGCTTGAATAATACGTAAATTGGCTTGATGCGGAATTAACCAATCGATATCTTTTTTATCTATATTATTCGCAGCCAAGGTTTCTTCTAATACCGCACTTAATTTTTTCACCGCAATCTTAAACACGTCACTGCCTTGCATTTTAAGATGCGGAGCGTCATCTTTTTTTAAGCCCGTGCCCAATGACAATAAATCTTTATAAGAACCCGCGGCGTGCAGATGTGCAGAAATAATGCCTGGCTC
Organism: Coxiellaceae bacterium; assembly: GCA_947475085.1. Lineage (GTDB taxonomy): Bacteria > Pseudomonadota > Gammaproteobacteria > Diplorickettsiales > Diplorickettsiaceae > Aquirickettsiella. The sequence goes on along the minus strand of CANJLU010000010.1, from coordinate 4,813 downwards.
TGCGGCGGCTTGCAGTAGCACCGCCCCCGCACCGTCACCAAATAAAATACACGTCGAACGATCTTCCCAATTGACAATATTCGACATGCTCTCACTGCCTATGACTAGCGCAGTCTGAGCCGCACCGTTACGAATAAATTGATCGGCAACACTCAAGGCATAATTAAAACCGGCGCAAGCCGCTACTATATCGAAAGCCGGACAACCATCTTCACCCAAGGCGGCTTGTACTAAGCAAGCAGTACTAGGAAAAAATTTATCCGGTGTGCTCGTGGCAACGATAATGAGATCGACCTCTTTTGCGGTAACATTGGCTGCCTGCAACGCTTTTTTTGCAGCTGCCGTCGCCATACTCGCCGTGCTGTCGTTGGGACCAATAATATGACGTTCACGTATGCCGGTACGTTCGACTATCCACTCACTCGTGGTAGCCACCATTTTCTCAAGTTCGGCATTCGTTAGTATTCTTTCCGGTAAATAACTACCGGTGCCAGCAATCCGTGAATATTTCATAAAGACTGTTCAGATTCCTTCAATAAACCGGTCACTTGTTCGCGTATACGTTCGGGAATATTTTTTTGCACTTCTAAGATTGCTTCATTAATCGCATTTTTAAAAGCAAATACATTCGCGCTACCATGGCTTTTAATGACGATGCCGCGCAAACCCACAAAGCTGGCGCCGTTATAATGCGCCGGATCAAATTGTTTACGTAACCCCTTCAATACATGTAACGCCATTAAACCGGAGAGACGGGAAAACCAATTACGATTAAACGCTAATTTAATATAATGGCCCATTAATTTTGCTACACCCTCGGTGACTTTCAATGCGACGTTGCCGACAAAGCCATCACAAACGATGACATCTGCCAAGCCTTGATAGATCGCATCGCCTTCGATATATCCAATATAATTGATATTCGCATTCTTTAATAATTCAGCCGCCTTTTTGACTTGCTCATTACCTTTGATTTCTTCAGCACCAATATTCAATAAGGCAACACGCGGACTGGGAATATTATCGATCTCAGCGCTTAATACTGAGCCCATAATGGCAAACTGCAGTAGATGTTCAACCTCCGTATCCACATTCGCGCCCAGATCGAGGACGCGTACTTTGGTTTGTTCTTTCATGGTAGGCAGCATCGCACTGATAGCCGGCCTGTCAATGCCCGGTATGGTCTTTAATACAAAACGCGCGGTCGCCATCAGTGCGCCGGTGTTGCCGGCGCTGACGCAAGCTTGAGCCTCGCCTTCTTTGACTAAATTAATGGCGACACGCATCGAAGAATCTTTTTTATTACGCAGTGCCAAAGCCGGAGGTTCATCCATGGAAATAACCTGGCTTGCTGCGTGTAGTGTCAATTGACTTGCTCTGGGCTTGGTTTTTGCCAATTTCAACTGCTCTTGCAAGGCAGCTAAGTCACCGACAAGAATAATACGGAGTTCAGGCTCCTCCTGAAGGGCTAAGAGCACTGCGGGCACTATCACGGAGGGACCGTAGTCACCCCCCATAGCATCGATAGCAAGAGTATAACGAGACATTTTAAGGGGTTATTCCTTAGCTTTTAGGACCTTTTTTCCACGATAATAGCCATCTTTGGTGATATGGTGGCGAATATGCGTTTCGCCACTGGTTGCATCAATCGAGATAGCGGGCGAAGTGAGTGCGTCATGCGCACGGCGCATGTTTCTTTTGGAGCGAGATTTACGTGATTTTTGGACTGCCATGATGGCCCTCTTATGTAAGCAATTCTAAAAGACGCATATTATGCGGTCTAGTGGACAAAAAAACAACCAGCGCTTTTGTTGAATTAAGTGATTGCCATTAAGCCTTGGTATTTCAACAACAACTGTTCTGGAGTTTCTGTATGCTCCGGATTCACGACGATACAAGCCACAGGACACACCTCAACACACTGCGGAGCATCAAAATGGCCTACACACTCAGTACATTTATTGGGCTTAATTTCATAGATAAACTCACCCTGAATAATGGCCTCATTAGGACATTCGGGTTCGCAAACATCACAGTTGATGCAGTCGTCGGTTATTAATAAAGCCATCACATACCTATTGTTCTCGATAAAATTACCGTCATGGAAGCAAATGTTCATTCGCGTGGCCATACATGGATGGCCGCGCGCCTTTGGCGCTCGCAATGACGAGCGTTGTTACGGTGGTCGCAATGACAATACTACTTAAAACAATACTCATGTTCGTTTAAATTTTGTTTGTAAAGCCTCTGCCACCACCGCCGGTACAAACTGTGCTACGTTTCCTCCTAGACTGGCAATTTCTCTGACTAAGTTAGCCGAGATAAAAGAATGTTGTTCAGCGGGCGTTAAAAATAGCGTTTCCAAATCAGGCATCATTTTTCGATTCATACTGGCCAATTGAAATTCATATTCAAAATCAGAAACCGCACGCAAACCACGCAAAATAACCTGCGCCTTATATTCTTTCGCACAATCGATTAACAAACCATCAAAACCCTGCACTTGTACATTATTCAGATCGTTTAACACGGCCTTCGCTAAGCGGATACGTTCATCGACAGAAAAAGCCGGCGCTTTACTCGGATTCTTCGCCACTGCCACTATCACGGTTTCAAACAAACGCGCAGCACGTTGTACGAGATCCAAATGACCATTGGTCATTGGATCAAAAGTACCGGGATAAATAACTTTGGTTTTCATAGAAGAATCAGTCTCAAGTTATGGCTTTAAGCATGTACGCCAAAAAAAAATCCTAAGAATACTACGCCCCCTATCCATGCATTATTCAAAAAAGCTTTAAAACACAATTCAGGTTTTCGATCTTTTATTAAGTAGTGTTGATAAATGAGTAACGCTACCGCAAAAGCCAGCATCACAAAATAGATGAAATGTAAATGTAAATACACGCCTAGGATGCTTAATAACAAAACAAAACCCAACTCTAGGACGGCGACAAATAGTACATCATGACGACCTAACGCCAAAGCACTGGATTTAATGCCCGCCCGTTGGTCATCCGCTCTATCCACCATGGCATAAATGGTATCATAAGCAACACACCAGGCATAAGCGGCCAAAAACAACAACCAAGCAATGCCTGGTATTTTCCCGGTTTCTGCCGCAAAAGCCATTAAGATCGACCAAGCACCAAATACCAAGCCTAAAAATAACTGCGGCCATTCGATGTAACGTTTTGTAAAAGGATAAAGTGCTATCAAGCCTGCAGCCATTACCGCCAGTTCTATGCTTAAGCGATTCAGTTGGCAAACCACCAGCAACGCTAATAAGCTCAAAACGATTAATGTCAACACGGCTGCTTTCAAACTCACTGCACCGGTCACTAAAGGTCGATGTTGAGTTCTTGTCACAAAACCGTCCAGATTTCTATCGGCAATATCATTCATCACACAACCCAGCGAACGGGTTAACACTGCGCCTGTGATAAATAAAACCAGGATTTTAACATCCACACCGCCGGCCGTTGCGATCCACAACGCCCATAATGCTGGCCACAGCAATAAAAATATTCCTATCGGTTGATGTAATCGTAGCAATGCGAAGTAAGCTCGCCAACGTGGGTGGTAGTTCATGGTACTTATCGTATAATAGGATGATACACACTGCAAAGCATCGATAATGAGTATACTATGTAGAGTTAGTGATCTTCATACACAAGGAGCATTGTTCATGTTGAAAAAAATCAGGACTAAGATACTTTTTCTTCTCTCAAGTTGTTGTTTTCCACTGCTAGCCAGTGCTTCTATCCCTGGGTTTTATATCTTAGGTCAACTCGGCACCGCCGACACACACCAAGAAGCCACTAATGCCGCCGCACTATCAATTAATAGCAAAATGGCTTTCACCGGTCGCATCGCCGGTGGTTATCAATTCAATCAAAATGTTGCTTTTGAAATCGGTTATACACGTTTTTCGGATGTCGATTTTTCCGGCGTCGGTGGTGTGCCGGGTGCAAATGTTTCTTTAAGTGAAAAAGCCCTCGACTTCATGGCAAAACCGATGTTACCTATTTCGAGTAACGTCAATCTTTATGCCAAATTAGGTTTAGCGTATCTTAAAGCCAATGGTTCTGCTGTGGTGAATGGTCGTAATTACTTGGGGTACTCCGATAGTTGGAATCCCAGCTTTGGTATCGGCCTTAGTTATGATATTACACCGTTTGTACCCATCGATTTAGCTTGGACACGCATCCAAAGTGTCGGCGGTGGTAACAGCATACCCAGTACCGACTTTTATTCTATCGGTTTAGCGTATTATTTTGGTTAATGCGTTTGTATTTAAAAATGTAGTTGCCTGTTATCTGCAAAACATACGTTTTTTGCTAAACTATTTTTAACTCGTTAAACTTTTATTAGGAAGCATTATGCTAAAAAGAAGTACAAGTGCCTTAGTGCTGGCTAGCGCTATTGTCAGTATGACACAAACCGTGCACGCTGAAATGCCAGGTTTTTATGCGGGTGCTCAGCTTGGTTACGCATATAATCATATCAATACCACTGATTTAGTAACGGTAAATAACGCGACGTCGCCGATAGACTTACCTGGACTGAATAATATTTTGTTAACCTATCGTCTTAGTTTTGGTTATCAATTTGATCAATATTGGGCGATGGAATTTGGTTATCGTCATTTTAATAACTCCGACATGTCCATCGGTACTACTAACTACATTGCCCAGGCATCGACTAAATCCAGTGCATTTGATTTAACGGCAAAAGGCATACTTCCAGTCACGTCTAAATTAGCACTTTACGCAAAATTAGGTATGGCTTATCTACGACCAAACTCACAAGG
>CANJLU010000009.1 GCA_947475085.1 Coxiellaceae bacterium | reverse complement strand
TTAGGCACATTCCTTGATCCCGTTGCCGATAAATTAATTGTGGTAACGGCTTTAATATTATTGGTGGGTGATCAAGCGTTACCTTATTTAGCTGTCCCTGCTATCGTTATTATTTGTCGAGAAATTATGGTATCGGCATTGCGTGAATGGATGGCAGAGATTGGTAAACGCAAACGTATGGTAGTGAGCATGCTAGGCAAAATAAAAACCGCGATACAAATGTTAGCGATTATTTTATTATTACTTTATAAGCCAGGTGCTTGGATAGGATTTGCTTTGTCAGGTTATGTATTACTTTATCTTGCAGTAATCTTGACGTTGTGGAGTATGTGTTTATATTTAAAAGCAGCTTGGCATGATTTATCTTCTTGACAGCATTTTTCATGCAGTTACAATATCACCCGTTTTGCGGGAATAGCTCAGTTGGTAGAGCGCAACCTTGCCAAGGTTGAGGTCGCGAGTTCGAGCCTCGTTTCCCGCTCCAAGATTTTTTTATTAATTGGAAATTAACGATCAATTAGTAGAGGCTGAAGTATTTTTGCTGAGTTCGAGGCGGATGATGGTTGAGAAACGGAATGTACTGCGAGGTACATGAGTACCGGAAACCAGCATCCAACGAAGAAGTCGGTAAAAAGACGAAGCGCGAGATGTACAAATTGGCTGGGTGGCAGAGTGGTCATGCAGCGGCCTGCAAAGCCGCGTACGTCGGTTCAATTCCGGCCCTAGCCTCCAAAAAATATGCTCATAGGCACGGAGTTTTTGGCAGGGCGGCGCAAAAATGAGCAACCGGAGTGTATTAAAGGATACATTAGGATTGCGAGTTGAGCGGCAACACAGCCAGAGACTTGAGTGTGCTATGAGTAAGAAGAATTATATGCCCGGGTGGCGAAATTGGTAGACGCAAGGGACTTAAAATCCCTCGGTGGTAACACTGTGCCGGTTCAAGTCCGGCCCCGGGCACCAAATTAAATTAATTTTACAAACTGAATTCAATATTTATTTGCACTATTAAAGAACGCCAATGACATTTCTAGTCACTGAAAAGTGTATTCGTTGTAAATATACCGATTGTGTAGAAGTATGCCCAGTTGATTGTTTTTACGAAGGGCCGAATATGTTGGTTATTCATCCTGACGAATGCATTGATTGTGGCCTGTGTGAACCAGAATGTCCGGTGAATGCCATTTATGTTGAAGATGATCTGCCAGAAAAATATAAAGAATTCTTAGCATTGAATAAAGAACTTGCGCAAAAATGGCCGAATATTACGCACCGCAAAGATCCGCCCGCCGACGCCGATGAATGGAAAGATAAGGAAGATAAATTAAAGTATCTCGAAAAATAATATATACGCTTCGCATTTGTCGCAATCCTTATTATTCTTGATTAAATACCTAACTTAAAATATAAATTTTTTATGGATAAAAATAATAGTAATGAATCCTGTCGCTCAAATGCTAATTTACAGCCCGCTCACAACAATCTATTGGAATTAGTTCAGAAAAATAAAACCATTCCCGCTTTTTTAAGTAGTTTGAGGCCTAATGAACCCAGACTGAAATGCTTAAAAAAAGCGATTCACAAAGGAAATTTTCGAGCGAAGATCTGGAATCATCCGCATTGTAATTTATATCTGATTTATCTCGTCAACGAAAAAAAGGTCCCTTTTTGGCAGGGGATTACCGCTTATGTGTATTTGATTGCGAAAATGCAATATAGCAAAACCCATGCTTTGCGCGCGGAAGATCAGGATGTCAAATTCGATTATCTGGTTAGCATGGTTCCTTTGGTCAAGGCTGGAACCATAACCCTGTTGGGTTATCAATATTTATTAGGTGTGACGCATGCTTTAGAAAAATTACAGGTTGAGGTGAATTTTGACGAATTAGCCAAGTATGTATTAGCGTTGCCACGCATCGAGCAGTGCTTAATCAAAACGGAATATAGCCATCACCTGACGCTGCGCGAGCGTAAGCAGGATTCTAATCGTTTAGTTTGGGTGCTGATCAACAATTTGCCGTTGATACAAAAAATAAGTGCTGGCAACTTTGAAGAGCCGACCACACAGTATTTAGTACCTTCCTCATCGATGCTCAATTATTTTTTGCGCATGATGAATAAACAACCGTTGCAGATGCGTCCGGTTTTAGGCAATCCGGGCTTAGCTACTTTATATGACTGGCATGCGCAAGATTTTCATCCCAGTTCATTATACGCGCCGCAAATCCTATCCAATCCTAAAAACGCTGATGGTTACCGCTGTGGTCCGTTTGCCATGTGGTTACATGATATCGGACATAGTTTTTGGGGAAGTATGTTGTCAAAAGCACAGCGTGAATATATTTTTACCACGTATATTCCGGCATTGCGTTCTTTAAAGCTTATAGCCGAAAAGTTTTATGATGACTGGAGTATAGAAGTGCTCAAAGAAGCGGAAATAAAAGCCTATGATTTTGATTTGACCGCTATTATGGATTATGCCGATGTAGAGACTCGTTTTGCTACCTATCTTGCCCATACGCTGGGTAAAAATCCGATTTATCCAAGTTGTGTCTATACGGGGGTTTATGAATTTGATGCGATAGGTCGAGCAGAAGGTGATGCGTTTTATTTTTTATTGCATTACGGGTTGTATATGTCTCAAACGCCAGATGCTTATAAAGAGGTTTATAAAACCTTAATAAGCTTTATTACTATTGGCCCAACTTATAGAGACCAACGTATGGTTAACGCACTGCAAACATTAGCCAAAAATGCGGCGACCGATCCTGATGCTTTATTTGCTGATGAACCATTTTTATGTAAGGTAGATAGATTGGACTGGCAAATGTTGTTAAATTCTAGCCGAACTAGCGAAGAACTTTGGCAAGAAATGACCAGCGATGTGGATCGGGCAGAAGAACTGTTGGAGATGATCGAGCAAGGATTGAATTTTTTTCATCCTTACTTACCGATGACGGCTATGAAAAGATTGGTACTGTTGGAGAGCTTAGAAAATCAGCTGTCTGTATGCGCAAAAATTAGCAAAAATCCATTTAACAGTGCTAATATCCGGACCAAGTTTCAACCACAGCTTTTTAGTGTCCAAGAAAACGATTCAGATGTGCCTGGAACAGAATCTCATCCGTATAAATATAACTAAAGAATGAAATCCATCACTTTGCTAGCCATTGATACCTGTACCGAAGCCTGTTCGGCGGCTTTGTTGCATAAGCAACACATTCAGGAGCGTTATCAATGTGCGCCGCGCGCGCATACACAACTGATATTACCCATGATGCAGTCCTTGTTGGATGAAGCAGGGCTCAAGCTACGCGATTTAGATGCATTAGCTTTTACGCGCGGGCCGGGAAGTTTTACCGGAATACGCATTGCCGCAAGTATTATTCAAGCTAGTGCTTTTGCTGCTGATATGCCGGTGGTGTTAGTGTCCAGTTTACAGTGCTTAGCGCAAGGTGCTTATCGGGAGTTGCAAGCACAACAGGTATTTACGGCTATTGATGCGCGTTTGCAGGAAGTCTTTTTTGCCACCTATCGACTACAAGCGGGGAGCGCTATCCTGCAAGCCTGTGGCACTGAACAGTTATGCTTACCACAACAGTGTGAAGCGAGCGGTTTAACTGATTTTGTCGGCGTGGGCAGTGGTTGGGATCAGTATCATGCCCTATTCGCCGATCAATTTAAGAATCAGTTGCAGCGATGGTTGCCACAACGTTATCCTAGGGCCTATGACGCCGCGGTGATTGCCGCGGAAGCTTATCAACGCGGTGAAATTGTCACTGCTGGCGAAGCTTTGCCGACTTATTTGAGAGAAACAGTCGCTTTACGACGAGGTTGCGATGGATAAATATTTACTCAGTATTCTAGTTTGCCCATTGTGCAAAGCCAGTTTGGTGTATGAAAAATCGGCTCAAGAGCTGATTTGTCGTTTTGATCGTTTGGCTTATCCTATTCGAGATGAGATTCCCATTATGTTAGAGTCCCAAGCGCGCAGGATATCTTTAGAAGAATATGATCGTTTGAGTTAGTGTGTCGTCACTATTGGCTACTCACGCTGTTATGCACGACTAAAGTTTGAGTTATTCTTGGCAGGAAAATAAGAATGAAAAAAGCGCTGCATCAAGTGCATGATAAATTTTTTAAAAGTTCACTGAAAGAAAAAAAGATTGCCATTGATTTTTTAAAAGCTTATTTATCCCCAAAAGTCTACGAAAAAATTGATATAAATTCCTTACAACTCACTGAAAAAAGTTTTGTTATTCCTGAATTGAAGGAAATCCACAGCGATATTATTTATAAATGCTTAATAGATGAAAAAGCAGCCTATCTATTTTTCCTGATTGAACATGAATCGACGGCTAAAGACCCGCTGATGGCTTTTCGTTTTCTCCAGTATATGGTGTCTCTCAGTTCTAATCATTTGCGACAAGGACATAAGAAATTACCCATTATTTTACCCTTATGCCTTTACCACGGCGAGGAAACACCTTATCCGCATTCCAATGAGTTATATGGCTGTTTCGATGATCCCGAATTAGCCAGGGAATTGGCCTTTAAGCCTTTTAAGTTGATCGATCTGACGATATTGTCGGACGAAGAAATTTCTCAGCATGGTTTGGCTGCTTTATTGGAAATGCTCTTCAAGCATCACCGATCTAAGCAATTTTTATCGATTATGCGAAAATTAATTCAATCAAATTTGCTGCAGAATGTTATTAAACAGTTGGATATAGCCTATTTGACGGATATGCTAAACTACATCCTGAATGCCAGTCAGGATGAGACCGAGCCGCATGCAGTTAAAGATTTGATACACGAGTTAATACAGGTTTTTCCACAGGAAAGAGAGGTGATTATGACATTTGCACAGCAACTAAAACAAGAAGGTCGGCAAGAAGGTCGGCAAGAAGGTTTACAGGAGAAAGAGGTAATGATTGCTAAAAAGATGCTGGATAAGGGCTTAGATATCGCCTTTATTAAGGAACTCATCGATATATCTGAGCAGGAATGGGCAGATTTAGAAAATGCATAGGTGAAGATTAAATACATTAATAGCAGATGAAGGTTAACGCAGCATGACAGATGATTTGCAACAGATTATTCAGCGAGCGGCGCAGTCGATTGCCGAAACCAAGCGTTCATTTGATTTAGAACAATTACGTAGCGCGCTATTAGGTAAAAAAAGCGCATTAAATGACTATCTAAAAAAATTAGCTCAAGCGCCCGCTACAGAAAAACCAAAATTAGGACAAGCGGTTAATCAAGCAAAGCAGCAAATTGAAGCCTTGCTGAAGGCGCAAGGCGAATTATTAATCAATCAGGAAATCAATGCGCAATTGGCCCATGAAAAAGTAGATATCACCTTGGCCGGTCGCGGTCAGACTAATGGTAGTTTGCATCCGGTAACGCGTACACGGCAGCGTATTGAGCGTTTTTTTACGGCTGCGGGTTTTACTGTGGAGCAAGGTCCTGAAATCGAGGATGAATATTATAATTTTGAGGCATTGAATATTCCCAGCAATCATCCAGCACGTGCTTTACATGACACTTTTTATTTTGCCAATGGCTTACTCTTGCGTACGCATACATCACCGGCGCAAATACGCGCCATGCAAAACGCTAAGCCACCCATAAAGATGATTGCACCGGGTCGTGTGTATCGTTGCGATTCTGACGTCACACATACACCGATGTTTCATCAAGTTGAAGGGTTGTTAATCGATGAATCGGCTAATTTTTCTGAGCTCAAAGGTTTATTAACGCAATTTTTGCAGCATTTTTTCGAAAAAAATGATCTAGCGATTCGTTTTCGTGCGGCTTATTTTCCGTTTACTGAGCCTTCGGCTGAAGTCGATATTCAATGTGTAATGTGCAAGGGCGCAGGCTGTCGCGTTTGCAGTCAAACCGGATGGTTAGAAATATTGGGTTGTGGCATGGTGCATCCGAATGTATTAGAAAAAGTGGGTTTAGCACCGGATAAATATCAAGGCTATGCGTTTGGGATGGGTATCGATCGATTAGCTTTATTACGTTATCGAATTCCCGATCTGCGTTTGATGTTTGAAAATGATTGTCGTTTTTTAGAGCAATTTTAATATGAAATTGAGTGAACAATGGTTACGTACGTGGGTTAATCCCAACTTAAATGTTAAACAGTTAGCTGAGCAACTGACTTTGGCAGGCTTAGAAGTAGCTGGAGTACATCCCGTTGCGGGATCGTTTGATAAAGTAGTCGTTGGCGAAGTGTTAAGTGCAGCACCACATCCTGATGCATCACGTTTACAGGTGTGTGTAGTGAATGTTGGCGCTGAGCAAAGCTTAACGATCGTATGTGGTGCGAAAAATTGTCGAGCTGGCTTAAAAGTGGCCGTTGCACAAGTCGGCGCGCATTTACCGCAGGATATATTGATTAAAGAAGCCAAGCTACGCGGTGTTGTTTCACAAGGTATGTTATGTTCCAGCAGTGAGTTAGGTTTTGCTGAAGCTACACAAGATAGCGGGATCTTGGAATTACCTTTAGATGCCCCGCTCGGTAAAGACATACGTGAGTATTTACAGTTAGATGATCATTGTCTGGATATACATCTGACACCGAATCGTGGTGATTGCTTGAGCGTCAAAGGTTTAGCACGGGATATTGCCGCAATAACGCAACAGACTATGATGCCACCATCGATGGTGAATCAGCCTGCCGTTATACAAGACCAAATTAAAATTAACGTCGAGTCCGCCGAAGACTGTCCGCATTATGCCGGGCGAATAATACGTAATATTAATACGCAAGCCAAAACACCGTTATGGATGCAAGAGCGTTTACGTCGTAGTGGTGTGCGCAGTATTCATCCAGTGGTGGATGTGACGAATTATGTGATGTTAGAAGTAGGCCAACCTTTGCATGCCTTTGATCTTAAACAGTTAACAGATGAAGTGAACGTACGTCTTGCGCATCCTGAAGAGTCAGTTACTTTATTAGATGGTAAAAACATTGTTTTAGACGGAAACACTTTGGTGATTGCCGATCAAAACCAGGTGCAAGCGATTGCGGGCGTGATGGGAGCGGCACATTCAGCGGTTAGTGACGAAACCCAAGGCGTATTTTTGGAAAGTGCTTATTTTAGTCCAGCGCGTCTCGCTGGACGTGCTCGGCAATATGGATTAAATAGCGATTCGGCGTATCGCTTTGAACGTGGTGTGGATCCAGCAATTACTGTGTCGGCTTTGGAGCGGGCAACACAATTATTGTTTGAGATAGTGGGTGGTCAAGTAGGGCCGATAACGCACGTGCAAGCAGCGACCAAACCCTTAGCCAGCATAAAATTTCGTCCGGCGCATTTAAAAAAATTTTTAGGCTTTTCTTTAGATGAAGAAAAAATAGCGACTATTTTTGCGAGCTTAGGCATACATGTGCAGCATAAAGCTACAGAAGTGTGGCAGGTAATACCACCGACTTGGCGTTTTGATCTCTCATTAGCAGTGGATCTTATCGAAGAGTTAGCGCGGATACAGGGTTATCAACATATTCCAGTGAAACTGCCGAATACTCCCTTAACGTTTTTACCACAACCAGAAACACAATTGTCGTTAACACGACTGCAAGACTTACTCATAGCCCGAGGTTATCGCGAAACCATCAATTATAGTTTCACCGCACCTAAGCTACAGCAAAGCATCGTTCCTCATTTAGAAGCATTAAGCTTGTTAAATCCCATATCCAGCGAACTTTCGGTAATGCGAACCAGTTTGTGGCCGGGATTACTAAATAGTCTGCGTTATAACCAACAACGACAGCAGTTGAGTTGTCGTTTATTTGAAAGCGGTGTGTGTTTTCATAATCATAGTGGAAAACTTGAACAACAAGAATATTTGGCTGCGGTCGCCAGCGGAGAGTGTTTACCTGAGCAATGGGGTGTTGCTAGCACACCCTTAGATTTTTTTAGCATGAAATCTGATTTGGAAGCGTTACTAAGTTTAACGGCTAAAAACGATATTCAGTTTGTGCAAGGAACCCATCCTGCTTTACATCCCGGTCAGTCGAGTGACTTGCAACAGGGAGGCAAAATCATTGGTTATTTTGGCGCTTTACATCCTAAAATCATCACCGAGTTAGATTTAATTGGCCCCATTTATTGTTTTGAACTGAAAACTTCTGCCATTAGCCAAAGACATTTGCCGCAATTTAAAGCTTATTCCAAATTTCCCATGGTACGAAGGGATATTTCTTTTTGGGTAGATGATAAATATCCTGCATCAACTATTTTACGGGCAGTGAAGCATGAAAGCGGTGAATGTTTACATCAATCCTTTTTATTTGATGTGTATTTTGCCGAGCAAGAACCACAAAAACGCAGTTTAGCTTTAGCCTTATGCTGGCAGCATCCGACACGTACCTTGGTTGATGTCGAAGTGGATGAGTTAATGCAAAAAGTAACCGCGCATCTTAAACAGAGTTTTGCTATTCAAATACGGGAATAGAGTATTATGAGTCCAGTGTTAACCAAAGCTGATTTGATTAACAGCTTAAGACAACAAGATCCCAGTCTCAGCCGGCCTTTAGCCACACAACTGGCAGATGCTTTTTTCGCAGAGATTGTATTAGCTTTGGAAAGAGGGGAGCCAGTAAAGATTTCTGGTTTAGGAAGTTTTCGACGGCGTAGAAAAAAGGAACGACCGGGTCGAAATCCAAAAACCGGCGTAACCACGATCGTGACGTCGCGGAATGTCGTATTGTTTCAAGCCAGTCAAAAATTAAAATTGCAATTAAAGCACCAAAAAAGTTAATTTTTAACTACTCTCGTCATTGCGAGCGCATAGCGCGCGGCAATCCAAGAAATCTAAACGGTGGAAGTCATGCTCACTTCGTGAGTCTCGCCATGACGGTGATTTTTTATACTCGGTGTTGGTCGGGGCGACTGGATTTGAACCAGCGACCACCTACACCCCATGCAGGTGCGCTACCAGGCTGCGCTACGCCCCGAAGAGCGCACATTGTAATGTCCTGATAATAAACACGCAACTACCAATTCATCCTGTAATTGAATTGTTAGACCGAGCGAATGGCTGGATTGCCGCACACCTGCGGTGCTCGCAATGACGAGCAATATTTTACCGGCGCTCGGTAAACGGACGATCTATATTCTAACTACTCGAAATCTATATTATATGCGATCGCAATGACGAGTAAATCAAATCTTACCTGTTTTATTACCTAGGGTTGGCTGTCTATCTTTGTTTGCTTAGTGTAGGATATATTTACCTAAAATCAGGAGATAGGATATGGCAATTTATGAAAATATCTTAGTAGCAATAGATTTGCACCCTACCTGTGACGAAATTATCTTGAAGCGTGCTCACGCTTTAGTCAAAGGCGGGCAGGGTAAATTATCGGTCATTCATGCCGTGGAACATATCAATGCCTACGGTGTTGCACAAGCGTATCCTGCTGTCATCGATTTAGAAGGCGAGATGCTGGCCGAAGCGCAAAAACAATTAGCCGATTTGTCGAAAAAATTTGATATCCCAGCCAAACATCAATTTGTTGAAGTCGGATCGCCTAAGGTGGTGATACTCGATAAAATGAAGCAATTAAAAACTGATTTAATTATCATTGGTAGTCATGGCCGACATGGCATCGGTGTATTGTTTGGTTCCACTGCCAGCGCTGTGATCCATCATCTATCTTGTGATGCCTTGGTAGTGAAAATTCCTGAGCTGAAAAACTAATAAATTAATTCCGGACTTAAATTTCGAGCATGAGAGTTTTGCGTATCAGCGCCAGAAAAGCTTTTGTGCTTATCTTGGATTTAAGGATTAAAGCTTAGCTTGTTTTGTTTTGAGTCTTCCGAAATAGTACAGTTGGATAGTTGATAAAAAAGAAAGGATCGGAGGCTTTTTTGTTTCAGTTCTTCATCGGATAATTTTTTCACCTGTTGTAAATATTCTTCCGGTACTTTACCTAACAAATGCGCAACGTGTTGTTTATTAGGAGAAAATCTTGCATTTTTTATCGCCTCAACAATACATCCGATGTAAACTTTACTGGTTACTATTTCTTCGATTGAATATTTTTTTTGCAGCAAATCAAACAAAAAATCAAATGTGCTGACATTAAACTCATATAAGCAAAATTCTTGAGGATTATGCAATGGGAAAACTTCAGTAAACTCTTGTTTTGTTGTAAGATATTGTGTGAGTTTAGTTAATACTTTTGTATTTCCAGCAAAACAATTTTGTAGCATAGCATTACGCGTAAAATCTTTTAAAATATTACGTATGGATTTGAGATTTTTTTCAGCAGGAAGTTGTTTTAAAACTAATTTAACAGTATCTAAATTACCACTGCTACACGCTTCAACTAATGGGTCATGATCGCTGGTTATTGTAAATAAATTAGGTGCTTTAGTAGAATTTTTAGCTAAGGCTATGACCCAATAAATGCTATCTATATGACCACTTTTACAAGCATGACGAATAAGATCTAAATAATTTTCGGGATTTTGCTCTAAATACTGTGACAAAGCTTTTTTATCTTCAGCAGAGCTTATTAAGCATTGTTGAATAACATTAATTTCTCCTCTATTTATTGCATTAGCTACACCACTATATAATAGAGAAACCTGATCGTCGGCGAGCGGGAAATTAGCTTTAGCTAATTTCCATAACGGAATTAAATTTTTAATATCTCCGGCGTAAATTGTATTGAATAAAACCGCTTTAATATGCCGCGAATTCGTTATGTCTCTTTCTTCTATGCTAAATTCTGGTTTGTTTTTCAGTAGTAACCAATGTTTTGTGATCATGCGCTCAAGCTCTGTATGTGTGTGTGCTCGTGCTAGCCAATAGGCGTGAAGATAAGCTTGGTATTCTTCCCAGAATGCTTCTTTGAGCGGCTTATTGTTATATTCGGGAACATTGGTATGTTTGGCAATTGATTGCTGCTGGGCTTTAATTTCTTTTAACACTTCATCTGCTTTTTCTGCTTGGTTATGGGCACATAAAAAACTGTAAGTATTAGGATAGAGCGATAAAAGTTTTTTAGCCTGATTTTTTATAGGATCGCCAAGCTTAGGAGGTATGTTGTTAAATGAAAGAATGTTATCTGATATTTTAATTAAGTCCGCTATTTTTGTAGGTAAGTTATCATATTTACTTACTAATTCTAATAAATAATAAGGTGATTGTTGGAGTAACGTTTCAAGTAAGCGCAAGTCAGGCATAAAATTTCCTTTTTTTATATTTAATTTAACATACATTTATAAAGAATAAAAATTTCTTATTTTTTAAAAATAATTAGCATCAATCAATAGTCAATTCTGGCTGTTAATTCTTTAAGATACAGATTAAACTATTTATTTTGCATAATCGCGCTTTTTTGGGTTTTCTGAATTTTCTTGATCCGCATTTAGGGTTTGAGGATGCGCAAATAAAGTTAATCCAGCCAGACTAGATATAGACTTAGGTATGTTAAGGTTACCAGTTTCTTTATGGTTTGAGCGCATGCTTCCCGATGCTTCTCCAAGAGAATTGTCAGCAAAGAAAGCCGTTTGCAATCGCGATCGATAATCAGAAGATCCAGCTTGAGCCGAAATTTGTTTATCTAATCTTGATTTTTCTTGCGTCGCAGCGACTTCCGGAGGGTTATTAACAGAGCTTTTAACCGGATGGATCGGGAATTGTGTTAATTGGGTTGTATCTTGTGCTAATTTTTTTTTCTTAGCAATAATTGCTTCCATAAAGGTTTTTGATAGCGTGGGGGCTACTTTCCTTTTAAAGCAATATTTTAACTGCTCTGTATTGGCGGTGAGCAGCCCTTTAACATATTTTTCTTCTTCCATAATCGTTAGCATGGTTTTTAACTGATCGTCCTGACGATAGTTAGGATATTCAGTTAATTGTTTTAGATTTACAGTTTTAGCAGCAATCATTTTTCTAGCGATATTTTCTGCTAAAGGTTCATAATCTGCTTCACAAGCACGACTAAAGGCATAATAATCATTTTTATCTATTATTTCTTCTCGATTTGCAATGGGTAACTTAAAATTCTCTATACGTTCCTTTCGTGAAGATAAAGTATTCTTAAGTTCAACTAAACTATCAATATGTTGTTCAAATTGTTCGTCCGTCATCGATTTGATATCCGAGTATAGCTGATAGATTTGTTTGCTGATTCTATCCATTAAGGCGGGATCGATATCGATTTTTTTTTCACCGATGCCAAAATATTTATCTTTAGGACCACAGGCTGTCAGCGAACGTTCTTTTTTACCTTGGTATTTTGCGCCTTCCTTACCAAAATAACATTTTTTTTCGCCTGGTTTCTCTCCTGGTTGGTGCGAATCTATGCTGGGTGAAATCGATTTAGAGGCAATAAAATGGCCGACATCACCGTCTTGATTAGCGATACCTACCAAGCGATAAGTTAGATGACTTGTTTTTGCTTCACCGGTTTTCCGACTTACACGTGGAAATTCTTTTTGTTCTTCAGCAAGAAAGTATTTTGTATCAGCAGTGGGGTACTGGTTTAACGACTGCATTTTTTCGATGCTTTTTTGCAGTGCTTCTTTATTCTGGATTTCTTCAATAAAGACATTGCCGGCGCCTAAATAACCCACAGCGGCTTTCAGGACGATTTTAGAAACCCCCTTGTCGCTGAAGTGTTTATAGATTTTTTCAGATAATTCATCGGATGTAGCATTTGACTGAAATATACGATATTCAGGTGAGACTTCATCCGGTAAGTACAATCGTTGATAAACTTTATTGTTTAAGTAATCAACTTCTTTTTCAGAAGAAACCGTATGGACATGCGTATATTTACCTTCGTTGATTTTATCAAATTCGATGGTTGAAACATCTCTACATGTTTTTATTAGTAGGCTATGTTTTGCATGAGGAGCAGACACACGCGTTACTTTTTCTTCAATATTGGTAGTAATCTTCGTATCAGAAAATGCTTTTGCGAGGGCATTTTCATAGCTCCAGTTTGAACCTCCTACTAAATTGGAACTAGTCAGTGGTTGCACCTCATAAACGAGGGGTTCACTATATTGCCCGTTTTTTCCTTTACGTAGACTGAGATCCATAGCATAGGCATAACAATTATCTTTCATACTTACTCCTTAATCGAGCTAGATTAGTATTATGTTAAATGCTTAATATTAATTAACTATTAAATAAGCTTAAAATATATAAATAAATGCGAGTTAAAAAAACCATCGCTGTCGCAAAATTTGTTTATCTTAAATTTTTGAGCTACAGTAAGGGGGTATTGCTGTCAAATGAGCCAAAAATAAGACGTTTAGTGTGTTACGTGAGTTTCACTTGCTTAAATAAAGGAGTATTTATGTTCAAAAGTCCGAGCGTTTTAGATTGGATTGCACTCGTTATCTTATTTATCGGTGGTTTGAACTGGGGTTTAGTCGGTTTATTCCATTTTGATTTAGTGACCGGCATCTTTGGAGATTACAGTCCAATTGCTAGAATTATTTACATTATCGTTGGTTTATGTGCTATTTATGTACTGGTACGTGCAATAAGTTGTTGCAAAAAGAATATTTCAGTACCTTAAATTCTAACTCAGCTCATCAAAATACCTCCCGTCTCGTACGGGGGGATACTATTTTTTTGAATAAAAAAATTCACCTAAAAATTTAAACGCATAAAGCCAAGAAAGCATGAGCACGGGTATATCGCGTCGTTCTATGGGGTTTCTTAAAGTTTATCCCATAACCAATAAATATATTATTCGCCGATACTAAAATGTAGATCGTCATTGCGAACACCGTAGGTGCGTGGCAATCTAAACATGTGTTCGGTATGGCCGGTTAAAGTTTGTCTGCTCAAAGTCTTATTCCAGTAGATTAGCACTTAATTCGACCTTTTCTATTTTTTCAAAGCGTGAAGTGATTTTATCCGCCGAAGTTTTAGCGTCTTGAATATCGGTATAGGCTTGCTGAATATGACGGAATAACTGATCCATACGTACTTTGAACCGTGAAAAATCCTTGGCTAACACACTTAAATGTTCCTGTATCAAATGAATCTGTTCGCGCGTCGCGGCATCCTTTAAAATAGCGCTAGTAGTTGTGAGCACGGCCATCATCGTCGTCGGCGAGACCAACCACACACGCTGGCGCTGCGCTTCTTCAACGAGGTCATAATAATGGGCATGAATTTCGGCAAAAATGGCTTCAGCGGGAATAAATAATAAAGCACCTTCAGACGTTTCACCGGGAATAATATATTTGCTGGCCACCGCTTGAATATGATGGCGGATATCTTGGCGAAATTGTGCCGCGGCTGCGCGTTGTTCACTTTTTGGCAAATCGATTTCGGTTAATTTTCGAAAGCCTTCTAAGGGAAATTTAGCATCGATGGCGATGCTGCCAGTGGGTGCGGGGAGCAATAACAGACAATCCACACGTTTGCCGTTACTCAAGGTGTGTTGCAAACTGTAATTTTTGGCGGGCAGGACATTTTCGATCAAGGCATTGAGTTGTACTTCACCAAAAACACCGCGCGAGCGTTTGTCAGCAAGAATATGTTGTAGATTGACTACATTTGTGGAAAGTTCGGTGATGCGTTTTTGTGCTTCATCTATCAATGCGAGTCGTTTTACTACATCAGTAAACGTGGCGGTAGTTTGTGCAAAGCCGTCAAATAAACGTTTTTCGACTTGACCGCTAATGGCAAGTAATTTTTCTTGTGTATTTTCGGTTAATTTATCCATACGTGAACTGATATGTTGCAAACCTTGCTGCAAACTATCTTGTAACAGTTTTAAACTATTGAGTTGATGTTGATCAAATTGTTGTCGATAGGTATTGAGTTCGAGTAATAGTTGTTCTTTATTCGCCGCAGTATGTCGTTGATCGAGAACGCGTGCATCATGCAGTTGATTCAATAAACGATTGATATCTGTCCAACGGCTTTCCATTTGGATCAATTTGTCATGTTGACGTTCTAATTTATAAAAATGCAACAGCGTAAAAGCGATTAAGCTGGTAAGCAGTGCTAAAGTGATATATATAAAATAGAGGGGCATAAAATTTTTCCTACTCTTAGAATGCTATGGGGACTATAAAAACTACCGTATTGATCATAAGTTTACTATTAACCTGGCCATGTATAGTCCACGCTGAGGATAGAGATCAACAACGCAAACTATTTTGGCAGGCCAGACAACTGATAATGAATAAACATTATCCACAGTTTTCTGCTTTAAAAGTTAAACTAAAAGATTATCCTCTATATCCTTATTTAATCTTTATCAAATTGAAACAACAATGGGCTTATGCCAATAGTGCTGAAATTGATGAGTTTTTACAAACCTATAATGATACACCGTTAGCCGTTAAGTTACGCGCTGATTGGTTAGCTTATTTGGCTAAAAAACAAGATTGGCAACACTTCGCCCATTATTATCAACCTATTTATGGTACACCATTACAGTGTAGTTACCTGCAATCTTTATTAGCGACGCAACAAAAATCCTTAGCGTATAAAAAAATCGCTACACTTTGGTTAGAAGTTAATTCGCCACCGAGTGTATGTCGTAAGGTGTTTGCCCGTTGGGAGCAATCCGGAGGATTAAGTACCGATTTAATTTGGAAGAAATTAGATCAGGCGATGCGTAAAAATAATACGCATGTGATCCAACATGTCGCCCAATTCTTGCCGCCCGTACAACGTCAACAGGTTAAACGTTGGTATCAAGTACAACGTCATCCATTATTAATCGAGCATAGTCATCAGTTTGATCCAGATAATACTATTGATCGAAAAATTTTATTGTTCGGTATGAAACGCTTGGCGAATAAAGATCCAATAGCATTAGTAGAAGATTGGCCGCAATTAAGTAGCGCATATGGCTTAAATGAAGCAGAAAGACAACCGATATGGGCGGATTTAGCGGTCAGTTTAGCCAGACGTGGGCATAGTGCGGCGGGAGATTGGTTAAAAAAAATTAAACCGGCTTATGCCGACGCAACCTTACGCGAATGGCGTGTACGCAATAGTTTACTTAATGGACAATGGGATAAGGTGCTGTTTTGGTTAGATCATTTATCGCACAAAGAACAGCAATCCGCTTGTTGGCGCTATTGGCGGGCGCGGGCACTCGCTGAGACTAAGCAAACCGCGGCGGCGAAGAGTATCTACGCAAGCCTAGCGAAAGAGGTTGATTATTATGGTGTGCTAGCTAGCCAACGTTTGAAGTTAAATTATCATCCTACTACGCATAAGGTTTTGGGTGATCGGCAAGCGCTGGAAAATAATCTGGCTATACAACGTGCTAAAGAATTGCTGGCGTTAGGTTTTGTCGGTGAAGCGCGCCAGGAATGGTTGTGGGCCTTGGATAGTTTGAGTCTGCCAGAACGCCAAGCGGCTGCGCAATTAGCTAAGCAATGGGGTTGGTACGATTTAGCGATTGTCGGCGCCAGCAAAGCAAATATTCACAATGACATTCAATTACGCTTCCCCTTCGCTTACCGACGCTCAGTGTTGGCGGCAGCGCGTAAAACCCATTTAAACTCGGCGTGGGTTTGGGCAATAATGCGCCAAGAAAGTGCTTTTATGTGGAATGCTAAATCGAGTGCCGGGGCCTTGGGATTAATGCAAATTATGCCGAGTACTGGTAGACAGCTCGCGCGTGGCCTGGCTTTGCGTCGCCTCGATCTGCTTGATCCCGAACAGAATATTCGTTTAGGGAGTACTTATTTAAGACAGTTATTAAAATTATTTGATGGTAATGCCACCTTAGCCACAGCTTCTTATAATGTCGGTCCTAATCGGATTAAACATTTTCAAGGATTGTATCAACGTCTCCCAAAAGATGTTTGGGTAGAAATTTTACCTTGGAAGGAAACACGCGATTATGTTAAGAGTGTGGGTCTGGCGCGCAGCATTTACAGTCAAATCTAATTTACGTTTCGCACTTTAACATGGAGTTTCACGAAAGGTGAAGCAAAAACCTGTAGAATAAGAGTTTTATTCAATGGAAGACCTTAGTGAACAGGGACGTTCACTAAGAGCTACATGGATGTATTTATGCGTGTCTGACATTTAATAAACTCTTATTTTATATTGAAAGTTTTGCCACAAAATTCCTGTGCCCTTATTTTGTAATACTAAAATTATGCGGTGAGACTGCAAAAAATAGATTTTCATTACAGCTAATGCGTAAACGGGCATAGTCGGTCGGTTTAGCTAATTTTGGGACTATGATGGCAGCACTTCCTTGATTAAGCGCTTTGCTGGCTAAGCTTTTGGGAAGAAACGTATATCCACCATCGGTAGATAAATCGATCCGTACCGTTTTACAAGCAATGGGTTCATGATTCGTTCCCGCGACATTCCAGTTGACCCATCTTTTTTCGCCACTTTTCCAGGGTGCGTTTACGGGTCCGATTGAGAAAATAAATCCGGTATTTAATACATTGATCAACATATCCGCATGGGCAGTGGTTGCTTGATCTTGGAGATTATCACGTACCGTCAAACGAAAATGTAGTTTTCGCGTCGTGCTTGGATAAACTTCACCTAAACCTAATGCTTGTTTGCCGAGCACCGCGTCTAAACGTGGAAAGATGCGTTCACCACTGCTATTGGGTAGATACGAACGGAAGATCGGGCCGAGTCCATCATCTCGTAATGGTGTTTTTATTGGTTGTGCCGGACCGAGATCCATTTGCTCCCACGTATAGTTGAGTTTGGCGTTTCGATTACTTGATCGAGCGTAGGCATGCAATACGAAGGGTGTATTAGCAGGAATGGTTAATATTCGCTTCCCGAATGGCGCAGTCGAGCGGGGATCGATCACCGGTGGTCGATTAGGGTTCGATAGTTTTTTGGCGCATACATTCGCAGGACCTGTCACAAAAGCCTTTATTTCAGCGATCGTGCTAGCATGGAAATAAGGATCTTTGTGATCTTGAAGGTTTTCCAAACTGTCTTGATGCACGGGAGGCGTATACTCATCAAAACATTGGCCTGCATAACTCATAATGGTAGAACCGCTACCGGGTTCGTAGGCAGATGACGCAGAGTCTGAATCGCGATCGCAACCATTAAAGGTGTGATTGGCGTTAAATTGATGACCGATTTCATGTGCCACCAGTAAATCAAACGTGGGTTCACTGATATCTTTGTCAGGTGGATTGGTTGTTCTTCCATCAGGAGCGCTAGTGGCTGAGCCGCTGGATCCGTCAGCTTTGTTAGCGGCTAGGCACACGACGCCATTGCTGGTTCCACCACCAATCGCTCTAGAAAATAAATGACCGAGATCAAAATTTTTAGGGCCGATGACTGAGTTTAGGACAGCAATATTTTTTGCGCGCTGCTGATCAGGATCCAAATTTAGATAAGGATCGGTGGCGGGATTAGCAAAAATAATTTTATCGTTGTCTTTGGCTAGGATTAAATGGATGCCAAAGTCAGTTTCGTAAATTTCATTAATGCGATTAAGCGTGCGCACCGCGTTTGCCAGCCCTCCTTCAATAGTAGCGTCGTATTTTTTGGCGTAATCACTGTTCATGGCAATCGCAATCCGGTATTCGCGATGGAGATTATCATTAATCAAGTGTGGTTTAGTCACCAATGGAGCGGCGTTGGGTTTAGCCGTTAATTTTTCGCGCAAGCGTGCATTACCGCTATGTAGGGCTTCGAGTCGAAAACTTTGGTAAGCTTGATTATGGTTAAACTTATTTCCAACCGACTGTATTAGCCAATTACCGGTCGTATCAAACACCATCGCCTGTAAGCCTTGTTGAGAAATATCTAAGCGTAAACGTCGTCCTTCTTTATCAAAACCTTTTAGACTGAGGATGCTAGGATAACGTTTTGCCAGTTCTAGTGGCATCGTATGGGCATCAGAGACAGTAAATAATGAGAAGTCACCTTCGGGTAAAGGTAATAATAGTTCTGTTGTTTTTTTTCTGGTCAGATCCTGACGCAAAGCATTTAAAGACGCATCATTTAAACTAATAATGCGATAATAAGCGGGTTGCGGTTTTTCTGTGGCTAAGTTTAATGGTGTTTCACTCTGCATATCTTGCCAAAAATTTTGCACAGAGGCATGACTCGTACTCGCTAGCAGCATAGCCAATAAGCCGACGGAGCATTTTTTTAGAATAGACGGGGAAAGCATTCGGTAAGACATAGCGTTATTATAATATAAGAAAAACAAGGATATTAACCTTGTTTTTCTTACAATAACAGCTCTTTATGCTTTTTTTATTTAGCAGGATACGTATTAGAACGTACTATTTTTTTAACGACGATATTGTTGGTTACGCCGGTGACGCCTTCAACTTGTCTAGCGAGCATGCCGGCTTTTTGCTTTTGTGCCCAACTATTTGCAAAGCCGCCGAGTTTGACTTGACCTTTATAGCTCATGACGGAAATGGCAAGACCTTTTACATCGGGGTCGGCCAATAATTTAGATTTTACTTTTAAGGTTATGACGCTGCTATCAACATATTGCCCAGTGGTTTCTTGTTGCATAGCGCGATGACTGCTCATGGCTATGGTAGCTACCATAGGTAATGCGATTAAGCCTAAGATAACAAATAACTTTGCTTTCATAGTATGAATACTCCTACTTGAATATATACTCATTGCGGTGAGTATAGAACTTGGATCATTTTGAGTGTAAAAATTTTGTTCTATGGAGTAGATTTTAAAATAGATGACTGAATAACCAGATAAGTAACAATACAGCAATAGGTATGCCTAATAACCAAGCAATTAAATATTTCACAATCCCCCCTTAGATTTGCACTCTTCTATTTTGAGAATAGTTGTTCCCTATAAAAAGATTAGTCAAGTCGGCAGATAAATCAAGTAATCTCACTTTTAATCGGCATAGGATCTGTACATAAAATATACAAATAATAAAAATATTAGCACCTAAGTATTTTACTTAGATTGCCACGCGCTGCGCGCTCGCAATGACGAAGGTTTTCTACGTCGCTGGCAATGAGACGACGGATACTCGCTGAATAATAGGTTGCGAAATGATGCGTTAAAAAGGAATATCGTCATCAAACGCTTCGCTGGCCATTTCCGGTTGTGGGTTGGCTTCACGTTTGGATCGCCCAGCGGAGGCAATATTCTGTGGTGTAAAGGAGGGTGTATCACTGCTTGCGCTGCCACCGCGGCTGTCTAGCATTTGCATTTCATTAGCAATGATCTCGGTAGTGTATCGATCTTGACCAGAGGTTTTATCTTGCCATTTGCGTGTTTGTAAACGGCCTTCAACATACACTTTAGAACCTTTTTTTAAATATTCAGCAACAATCTCGGCTAGGCGTTGATAAAAAACCACGCGGTGCCATTCGGTGCGCTCTTGTAGCTCCCCGGTATTTTTATCTTTCCAGCTTTCGCTGGTGGCAAGGTTAACATTAGCAACCGCGGTGCCATTCGGCATATGACGCATTTCTGGATCAGCACCCAAGTTGCCGATTAAAATAACCTTGTTAATGCCTTTGGCCATGTTAAGTACTCCCGTAACAAAATCAGAACAGCTAACCTTGAATTCTAAATCTTGTCGCGCAAAAAAGAAAGCAATAAAAAGGAGTTTTTTAGAGGTTTCTTTTCGTTATTTTCAAGGTTATAGTGTGTGGTTTCCACAAGAGCTGATAAAATTTTTAGCTTTTGCACCAGAACTTTCATGTTTATCTATGGATACAATTCGCATTCGTGGTGCTCGCACCCATAATTTACAGAATATTGATCTGGATATTCCACGTGATCAATTAATTGTGGTGACTGGATTGTCCGGTTCGGGTAAATCTTCGTTAGCCTTTGATACTTTATATGCCGAAGGTCAGCGTCGTTATGTGGAATCTTTGTCGTCTTATGCGCGGCAATTTCTTTCCATGATGGAGAAACCCGACGTCGATCACATCGAAGGACTTTCTCCGGCGATTGCGATTGATCAAAAATCAACCTCACATAATCCACGCTCGACGGTGGGTACGGTCACTGAAATTTATGATTATTTACGCGTATTATTTGCCCGAATAGGTGAGCCGCGTTGTCCTACGCATAACATTAGCTTAGCCGCGCAAAGTATTAGTCAGATGGTTGATACATTGATGGCCTTGCCGCATGAGACGCGCATACTTATTTTGGCGCCGAAGGTACAAGGACGCAAAGGTGAATTTAAACCTTTGTTAGATGAATTACGTAGCCAAGGTTACTTACGCGCGCGCATTGATGGCGAATTCCTCGAATTGGATCAAGCGCCGCCTTTAAAGCCTAAACAAAAACATAACATCGATGTGGTCGTTGATAGACTGAAAATAAAACCCGACAATCGTTTACGCCTGAGTGAATCCTTAGCCACTGCGACGTCCTTGAGTGAAGGCTTGGTAACGGTGATCATACAAGATGCGACAGGAAAAACTAAGCAAGAATTGGTTTTTTCTGAACGTTTTGCTTGTCCGGAGTGTGGTTATAGTATTAGCGAGTTAGAGCCACGTTTATTTTCTTTTAATAACCCGGCGGGTGCTTGTCCGCAATGCGATGGTTTAGGTCATGAAATGATTTTCGATGCGGATAAGGTGATACCGCAACCAGAGTTAAGTATCGCGCGCGGTGCTATCCGCGGTTGGGATGCGCAAAATCCTTATTATTCTTTGTTGTTATCAACTTTAGCGAAGCATTACCGTTTTTCTTTAGACACGCCTTTTAATGCGCTGCCAGAGAATATTCAGAAAATTATTTTATATGGCAGTGGTAAGGAAGAAATAAAGTTTCATTACGAGAGTGAGAAAGGCTATGTCTACAATAAGAAAAAACCTTTTGAAGGCGTGATTCCCGTCATGCAACGCCGTTATCAAGAAACCGAATCGGATTCGGTACGTGAAGATTTAGCGCGTTATTTAGCATCCAAACCGTGTACCAGTTGTCATGGTACGCGGCTCAATGTAGCGGCCCGGCATGTTTTTATTGCGGATAAAGCGATTACCGATTGGGTGGCTTTACCACTGGATAAATTAAAAGAACTATTTGAAAAGCTAAATTTGTCCGGCCAACGCGCCAAGATTGCGTTGCGTTTACAAAAAGAAATTATCGATCGTTTAAATTTTTTAATTGATGTGGGATTAAATTATCTGTCACTGGATAGGAGTGCCGATACCTTATCCGGCGGTGAGTCGCAGCGGATACGTTTAGCCAGCCAAATCGGTTCAGGTTTAGTGGGTGTGATGTATATCCTCGATGAGCCATCGATAGGCTTGCACCAGCGTGATAATGGTCGTTTGCTAAGTACCTTGCTGAGATTGCGTGATTTAGGCAATACCGTAATCGTTGTTGAACACGATGAAGAAGCGATTCGACACGCGGATTATGTTATCGATATGGGCCCGGGTGCGGGCGTGCATGGTGGCCGCGTGATTGCGCAAGGTTCGCCCGCCGCGATTATGCGTAATCCAAATTCGCTCACCGGTCAATATTTATCCGGCGAGCGACGCATCGAATGTCCTAAAAAACGACTCAAATTCGATAAAAATCATGTGATTAAATTATTGGGTGCGAGCGGCAATAACTTAAGAGATATCGATGTCGAGATCCCGCTGGGTTTAATGACCTGCATTACCGGTGTGTCAGGTTCAGGAAAGTCCACGCTGATTAATGACACCTTATATCCACTTGCGGCTAAAAAATTAAATGCGGCTATCTTGCCACAAGCGGCGCCGTATCAGTCCATTACCGGCTTAGAACAATTGGATAAAGTGATCGATATTGATCAAAGTCCTATCGGGCGTACACCGCGTTCCAATCCTGCTACGTATATCGGTTTGTTTACACCGATACGCGAATTATTTGCCGCCACGCCGGAAGCCCGTTCCCGCGGTTACAGTACCGGACGCTTTAGTTTTAACGTGAAGGGCGGGCGTTGTGAAGCCTGTGAAGGGGATGGCGTACTTAAAGTAGAAATGCATTTCTTAGCCGATGTGTATGTGCAATGCGATGTCTGTAAAGGTCAGCGTTATAATCGTGAGACCTTAGAGATACGTTATAAAGGCAAAAATATTTATCAAATCCTAGAAATGACCGTAGAGGCAGCGCATGAATTTTTTAATCCAGTGCCGGTGCTGGCACGAAAATTACAGACTTTAATCGAAGTAGGACTCGGTTATTTACACCTGGGTCAAAGCGCACCGACTTTGTCCGGAGGCGAAGCCCAACGCGTCAAGCTAGCCAAAGAACTCAGTAAACGCGATACCGGTCGTACCTTATATATTCTGGATGAACCCACCACGGGTTTACATTTTTATGATATTGAACAACTATTGAAGGTGTTATATCGGCTACGTGAGCGGGGTAATACCGTGGTGGTGATCGAACATAATCTCGATGTAATCAAAACTGCGGATTGGATTATTGATCTGGGCCCAGAAGGGGGGAGTAAAGGTGGCGAGATTGTGTGTGTCGGCACACCCGAACAAGTCGCGAAGCAACCGACTTCTTATACCGGTCAATATTTAAAACCCTTATTAGGGAAACGTAGTTTATCCAGCGAGAATGGTAGCCGTCACGGTTAATGATGGATGGCCACGCGAATGAACATTCGCTCGCCATGACGGAGCGTCTATTCCTCTTGCGAGTGCTAAAAGTATTGACTCTCTCGAATGCTATAAAAAGTATTGACTGTCATTGCGAGCGCCGCAGGCGCGCGGCAATCTAGAGAACTAGAGCAAAAGACGCCGATTAGCTAAAAAAAACCCCTAGAACAGGGGTTTTTTAACATACCAGATGTGGTTTAAACTAAGGAATTAACCGAAGCTGTAACCGAGGCCGACAGCAACAAAATCAATATTGCCTGGCTTGTTTTTTCCTAAAGGTTGGATATGAGTCCATGAAGTATCAACAAACATGTTAGGCGTGATGTCGTAACTAACACCAACTGCTGCTTCTGGAGCCCATTTGTGCTTAGCAATAGCGGTTTGGTTATTGTTGATGAGATTAGTATGATAGTTGGTATCATATTTACCATCAACAGTCGTGGTGACATAAGCCACACCTAATTTGCCATACACATTGAACTTGTCATTAATCGGATAAATACCTTTACCGACCAAGTCGATAGCACTTTGTGAAATGTTGTATTGACCGTTAATTACTGTTGAACCTGTGTATCCTTTAACAGGGGAGTAAAGGATGCCGTCAAACTTCTTTTTGCCGAGTTGTAGGTAACCCATTTCCACGGCCCAGTTTGGCGTAAATTGGTAACCAATCGCTAAACGACCGGCTAAATTTCTGCCAGTTGCAGAAAGATCCTTATTAACATCATAGATTTGCTTTCCCTTTGATGTAATAGGGTTAGAATTTAAACCAGTCTTATTTTTAGCATAACCTAATTGACCAGTGACGTAAACGCCATTAGTGGTTGCGTTAGCAGCCATCATACCCAGTGCCGAAACACCTAATACGGTAGCCGTCATGATTTGTTTAAACATATTATTATTTTCCTCAAATGGATTGTTTTACTAGTTAAACAGTGCCTTATTTATCATTAGTATAAATAATTGTCAACTTTCTTATCCATGCAATGAATAAGTTGGGTAATGTTTAATTCGTTACTATGGATGGCCACGCTCACTTTGTGAGCTCGCCATGACGTTTTTTTCCCGTCATTGTGCGCACCAAAAATATTGACGTCATGGCGCGCACCTAGCTTCCTTTTCGTCATTGCGAGCGCGGAGCGCGCGGCAATCTAAAAAAAAACCCCTAGAACAGGGGTTTTTTAACATACCAGAGATGGTTTAACTTAGGAATTAACCGAAGCTGTAACCAATACCAACCGTCGCAAAGTCAATATTTGCTGGCTTGTTTTTACCGATAGGTTGAATGTGCGTAAAGGAGGTATCGATAAACATATTAGGCGTAATGTCATAGGTAAGACCTATGCCTGCTTCAGGAGCCCAGTTGTGTTTACTAAATAAAGCCGTTACCGGTTTACCTTGGTATTGTATATCACCCTTACTTTTTACAGTAGTGGTTAAGTAAGCCATACCTGCTTTAGCGTACACATTGAATTTGTCGGAGATAGGGTAAATACCTTTACCAACGATATCAAAGGCATGCTGATTAATGGTAATCGCTTCTTTGCTGGTAACCATG